>JANYLL010000012.1 GCA_025357895.1 Ignavibacteriota bacterium | reverse complement strand
ACCTGCCACTAAATGGCATTTTAAAATATTCGTAGCCTTCACCATGATTCCAACTTCCGAGCCCAACACTCCATTGGAAAAGATCACCTAAAAACGGCAAGTCTTCTACAAAGGGAACAACTTCGCCGAACGGCACAAGTTTTTGCTTGTGATATCGCTCATAATAAAATTTGTCGGTCGGATCTTTTCCGAAAAGCATTGCAGAATTCCAATCTCGATGGAATAGTATTGTATCATTTGTTTTCTTCGCATCTCCTGGAATGAAATCTTTACCTTTAATATATTCTTCGCGGTCCGGAATGCCCGTCAGAACTGGTTTTCCGATCTCATCTATGAAACGATAAAGATTCTGTAGATCATTTCTTTTCCATGGAAGTGTGATGGGATAAGTTATAGCAGTTTCAGGCCAAAGAATAAGATCTGATTTTATTGAGGAGTCTTTGAGAGCGGTTCTTGTTGCGCGTTCCATCGAATCGGTGATAGCATCCGTTCCCGTTGACCATTTATCCCAGGGATTAATGTTCGGTTGAATGATCGTGATAGCGATACTTCTTTCGATTTTAGGGGGAGCCTCACTTAATTTTAATATGCCGTAGATATAGGGTATGACTATTAGGAGTAATATGACTGATATGAGTTTTAGAAGGGCATATTTTTTTATTCCGGTGTTGCTCGCAGCTGATACGATCGGTTTTCCGAAGTTAACATTAAATCTGATAATAATATATAGAAGAATATTAATTACGAGAATCACAAGGGAAAGTCCATAACTTCCCGTGAATTCTATGAACTGAATATATGCCGTATTATAGGTTTGCGTATTGTAAAGCGAGAGCCAGGGGAATGCAAAATCGCCTGTGGAATGCCAATACTCAAAACCGATCCAAAAAACCGGCAATGCAACAAGTGCTGCTATTCGTCCAAATCTCCGCCGCGTCACATCATAAAGCAAGATCGGAACAATAAGAAATATCGGATGCACAAAATCAAGAGCGATGCCGGCGATCATCAAAAACGGATCAACACTTCCTTCGCCCTTCCAACCGCCGACCCAGTAGGTTGCAATAATTGTGAGAACGAACATTGCTATGTAGCCACGAGTAAAAGCATTCCGAAGCCGCCCTGTATCTTCAAGAGCAATAAGAAGCGGAACAAGTGCGAAAAATGCAGCGAAGCCGCCAACCAATCCGAATGGCGGAAAAGAAATACCAAGAAGAACTCCGGAAAGGATTAGAAGAAGGCGCGTCCGCAATTTAGGTGTTTGTTGCATGTTTGGCAAATCTACGGACTTTGCATTGCAAATGACTCAAGAAAGGCTGTTAATGGATCTTGACGAACTCAGATGAAACACTTCCCGATGGAGATTTTAGTAGGATATGATATGTACCAGCCGTGAGTGAAGTAATAGCAATTTTCAATGTCATCTTCCCTTGCAAAGAATATTTCTCAGTCAAACATTCACGCCCGAGATCATCATAAATAATAACATTCACATCTTGCAGTGAAGAAGATTCGGTTTCGATCGCAATCTCATTTGAAGCAGGATTCGGATGAATGGAGATGATCTGCATGTCGATATTTCCTGTTGCAAGAAAATGCCGCAGGAGCAGATCTCCGCATAAATCGGCAGCATGAATGATCACACTATCATTAATACTATTGTTTTGTGGTGTCGAAGTTACCAAACAGCTTGCGTTTTTAAGCAGATCGAAGAAAGCTTTTCCTGATTTCAAGAAGACGGTAGAGGCAGTATCCACGGTAAGGTAGGAGTGAAAATGAAAAAATGAAAGAGGTTGGTTCCCAGCAATATCTTTATGCAATGAATTATAAAAGATACAATGATACAATCCTTCTCTTAATTTATTACTTGTTATCTTCCATCCTGGTGAACTGCCGGCGCTATCAAGGTTCAGCATATTCGGGTTAAAAGATACATCGAAGGCAAACGAATCCAGTCCTACTGAAATGGGAATATCATTTCGAAAAGAAAAAGTTGCGCTGGTATCCTTACCCGCTGAAACGGAAGAATTTTTTTTTAACTGAAAAAATGTCAATTGGGGTGAAATCTGTATCGTATCGGTGATGCCTTGCTTTACCCACAATGCGCCGGTTTTGTCACCGGCAAAAACATTTACTCCGTCAATGCAAAAACGGGTATCGACATCGTTCGAAGGTCCGCCGATAGCTTGCCAGTTCACGCCATCATCTGCGGACATATACATACCTTGACCAACTGCTGATTGAACGTAAAGCTCACCTGTACATGCGCTGATCCTCAGACATCCGGTAAAATCTTTATTTGTTCCGGCGCCGATAGTGCTGATAGTAAACCACGGAAAGCCTATTCCATCAGCTCGCGTTAACGTACTATTATATTCGCTGAAAATAAAAAAAGTGGTTGTTCCGGGTTTTGCTGCTGGCTGCCAAGCCTGTGCGCCGGAAAAAATATGCTGCCAAATTACTCCTCCGTTATTCGTCATGTACATGTTACTCAGAAAGGTCCCTGCAAAAGTCAGGATGCCGTTGCGGGCATCTGAAAATGCATATCCATTAAGCGCATTCTCTGTTGAAAATATATTCCACGAATCTCCATCATCCGTTGATGCAAAAGCTCCTCTTTGCCATTCGGATAGATACAGTATTTTTTGAAGACTATGATAAAAGATAGCAGTAAATTCTCCTCCGGGATCGGACATAATATTCTGCCAGCTTACTCCTCCATCGGTTGTTCTATATACTGAAGAAGAGCCACTCTGACCAATCTCTTGCTTAGTGCAGAACCATCCGGTGGAATTGTTCTTAAAAGTTATATCAGTAATTGATAGAGTATTTTGATCGGTAAATTTTTTCTGCCAGGTTATACCATAATCCGTCGTCTGCCATATCGAACCATTAATCAATCCTGCATATCCTATTTCCGGATGCCCAACCTGATCAAGAAAATAAATCGTCCGTGCTCGCGTTGGAAATTGAAATACTTTGTTCCATTGAGCATAAGAAGGGCTGCCGAGACCAAAGAGGATCAGAAGGAGGATAAAGGCGTATTTATAGGTTATTCTCACCTAAGAAAAACGGTGTAATGTAGGCAAAGAAATCCCGAAAATCAAATTATTCCTAACTATCGACCACCGACCATCGACTATTATTCAAATCTCAGCGCATCAATAGGATCCATCTTTGCAGCTTTGATGGCGGGATAGAGCCCGAAAACGATTCCGACGAAGGTGCAGACTAATAAACCGATGACGATCCAGAGGTACGGAATATAGACCGGTGCATGCATAAAGATGGCAACGATATTTCCGAAGGCAATGCCGATGATAATTCCGATAATGCCGCCGATGAGACAAAGCACGGTTGATTCAGTAAGGAATTGTGCTGTGATGCTCGAGCGCGTTGCACCAAGAGCTTTGCGGATGCCGATCTCTTTTGTACGCTCGGTGACGGAAACAAGCATGATGTTCATAATGCCTATCGAAGCAGCAAGCAGGGCTATGGCGCTGATCCCTGCTCCGGCATACACAATGTAATCGGAGAAACTTTGGAATTGCAAATTTAAACTGGAGTTATCTTCAACTTCAAAATCATTGTCGGCTCCGGGCTTTACTCCGCGGGCAGATCGCATTGCGCCGATCACTTCATCTATCGTAGGGTTTATTTGTTCTTCTGAAGCAGCACGCACCGTCATGGTTAATGACGCCAGATCTTTATCGGTAAAATACTTCAGCATGTTCGTGATGGGAATAAGAGCGAAGTTATCCTGGGATGCGCCGCTGCCGCTGCCTTTAGTTTCGAAAATTCCGATCACTTCATAGGGACGGTTATTAAGCTGCACAGTTTTGCCGAGAGGTTTTTCACCATTTATAAAGACACGATTGATCAGATCAGTAGTCAGAATGCAGACATCACGTGCGTATTCGACATCTTCGCGCGTCAGCATTCTGCCTTCGGAGACCGTATAATTATGATTGACAGCAAAATAATCATCGCTGCCGGTGAGATTAAATTGCGGATCGCTTTTTTGATTCTTAAAAGCAATAGTTAGCGGCGCAAGAGTATTCTCAGCGCTGACGGCACTTGGTAAATTTGTGAACGACCGAACAAACTTAATTTGATCGTACATGATCGTCTTGCGATGAAGATACTTCATCCAGGAAGCCCCGCCCATCTGAATGGTTGGAAATTTTTTTACGGTGAAGGTTTCGCTTCCCAGTTGTGAGAGTGAATTACTAATGCCGTTCGTCAGAATCCCCAACGCCGTCATAGCGCCGATGATCGAAAAAACACCGACGACAATCGAAAGCATAGTCAAAAACGCCCGCAATTTATTTACGCGAAGCGAGGCAAGAGCCATTTTGATGTTTTCAGTCGTTAGCGCCATTTATTCATAACGTAATGCATCCACTGGATCAAGGCGTGAAGCCTTTAATGCCGGCGTAATTCCAAAGAGAATTCCTACTGCAATAGCAAGTCCTAATCCTATTCCTGCATAAGCCAGCGGAAATCCTATTTGCAGTTCGGAATCGGCGAGTAAAAAATTATTCAAGAGTACTGTCACGGGATACGCTAAAGCAAGTGCAATGCATCCTGCTGCAAGTGAAAGCATCGTCGCTTCGGATAAAAATTGAATGACAAGAGAACGGCGAGTTGCACCGATTGCCTTACGTATGCCGATCTCTCTCGTACGTTCTTTAACGCTGACGAACATGATATTCATAATACTGATGCCGCCCACTAACAGAGCCAATCCTGTTATCAGAAATCCCACGATCGAAAGTATACTTGTAAGTCCATCAATTTGCTGATTGAACACATCCTGATTATTAATTCCGAAATTTAACTGGTCATTGGGTTTTAAATGACGGATCTGCCGCATATAAAACTCGATCTCATCTTTTGTATCGAGTTTATGCTCAATAGATTTTGCCCTAACCGCTATTGTTACGCTCTGATGCTTTATTCCGTAAGCACTTTGAACTGTGCGATAGGGCATGATAACCGTGTTATCGATTGTAAAGACGGAAAACAGTCCGCCTACTCTCTTGGCAACTCCGATTATTTCAAGCGGGTAACCGCTAACACGGATCACTTCACCAAGCGGAGAAGAATTTGGAAAGAGTCGGTTTGCAACTTCATACCCTACGATACAGACAGGTCGGGCACTTGATAGTTCAGATGTCGTAAAAAATCTTCCATACTGGATTTCCATTGATTGCGTCTGCAGATATCCTTCATCGACACCGCTGACATTCATGTGTTCAACGCTGCGATTTTTGAATTTTGCCTGCTGATTCCACTCTCCTACAGACATACTAAATGCTGATGCCGTAGTCATTTTCTCGCGTAATTGAGCGAGATTATCTTCAGGTATGTTCGGACGGTTGCGCATCAGCCGCCAATCCCCGCCGCCCCAACTCCATTTATCGATAAAATACACTTCCGTCATCATGCTGCTGGCAGTCTTGCGGAGAAGCTGATCCATGCCATTCAAAAATGCACCCATCAACGTGACAGTGAAGATACCGATGATGATACCAAGCATCGTCAGCGCCGAACGCAGGGGATTACCCCGCACTGCTTGCAGTGCGATGGATAAACCCTCTTTGGCATCTGTAATGATTCTCAAAAGCAGCTTTTCAATATTATCACTGGTGGGGCGGAGTAAGAGTCCGCACCACTAATTCTCATTCTTTACCTCGTGATTTCATCACGTTCTACTTTTCCATCTCTGATGCGCACGATACGATTTGCATGTGTTGCAATATCTTCTTCATGAGTCACGAGAATGATCGTATTACCTTTACTATGTAATTCCTCAAAGAAGCGCATAATATCTTCTCCGGTCTTCGTATCGAGATTACCGGTCGGTTCATCGGCAAGCAGTATCGAAGGTCGCGTAACTAATGCTCTTGCAATAGCAACGCGTTGACGCTGTCCGCCGGAAAGTTCATTCGGTTTATGTGAAGCGCGATCAGATAGCCCGACCATTTCCAACGCTTCGTAGGCTCGCTCCAAACGTTCTTCTTTTTTGATGCCTGCATAGACAAGCGGCAATTCAACATTATGCAATGCATCGCTGCGTGGAAGCAAGTTAAATGTTTGGAATACAAAACCGATCTCTTTATTACGAATTTCAGCTAATTCATTATCATCCAAACCCGCAACATTGGCGCCATTGAAAAAATAATTTCCGGAGCTTGGTGTATCGAGGCATCCGATAAGATTCATCAGCGTTGATTTTCCGGAACCGGAGGGACCCATGATGGCAACATACTCATTGTGCCGAACCCCTACTGTAACTCCGCGGAGTGCATAGACTTCTTCAGTGCCCATTTGATAGACACGGAAAACATCTTCTAAAAAAATAACGGAGTTTGCTGCTGTATGTTGTTCCATAATTAAAACGATATTCTACTTCTTTTTCTCATCCGCTTTCGGTGTTCCGTAACCGCCGTTATCGATCTTAATCAATTTTTTATCATCGAGATCTTTCGAAACTGCGCTGTAATTTCCTTTGATCACCTCTTCGCCGCCTTTTAATCCTTCGAGAATCTCTACATAAGAATTATTAGAGATACCAGTTTTTACTTGAACAGATTTTGCTCTGCCGCCTTCAACAATAAAAACGATCGTAGGTGATTTATCTTCTTCGGATTCCGTTTGTTTTTTTCCGACTTCCGAAGCCTGATCGGCAGTTACATCTTTCTTGGTTTCCACCGTGCGTCTGGTTACTGCCATGATGGGAACCGTAAGAATATCGGCTTTCGTCTTCGTTTCGATCTTTGCAGTGCAGCTCATTCCCGGGCGAAGTTCGCCGGTCTGAAATCCTGCTAAGCGAATTTTAACCTGGAAATTCGTTGACTGATCCTGAGTTCCTGTTCCTTTGAGTTCGGCGCTATTAGCAACTTCAATAACTGTTCCGACGAACGAGCGGTTAGGAAATGCATCGATCGTTACACGAGCAGTATCACCAAGTTTCAGATTAACAACATCATTTTCGTCCACATCGACAATTGCATTCATCACAGAAAGATCACTAACCGTCATGATCTGTGTTCCGGCAAATTGACTTGTACCGACGACTTTTTCTCCCAGTTGGGAAATAAGTTGTGTAATATATCCATCCATCGGTGCAACGACTGATGTCTTGCGAAGACTTTCCGAGAAGAGCGTCAGATTATTCTGATAGTAACCGACATTATGCTGCGCGGAATTATAATTAGCAGAGGCAACATCATACGCTTGCTGTACCTGTTCGAGATCAGCATCAGATGAAAGAGCCTTCTCATGCAATTGTTTGGCTCTTTTTAGAGTAAGATCGGCTGTAAGTTTCTGAGCTTTTGCCTGCTCCACTTGCGCTTTCGCACCCTCCATCTGGGCTACTCCTGCTTGATACTGCGCCTTTATTGCCGTAGGTTTGATCTCGGCAAGCAATTGGTTTTTCTTAACGATCGCTCCTTCCTTATATGGAAGATGGATAATTTCGCCGGATACTTCGGGAGAAATTTTTACTGATGTTTCCGGCTGAATTTTTCCGGTAGCCTGCACCACTTCCGTAATTGTGCGATTGGAAGCCTTTTCTGTTTGCACAGTGATTGCTTTTTCCTTGCCGCTTTTGACAACGATAAGCACAACAATGATCGCGACCAAGGCGATCAAAGAGATCCAGATGATCCGGTTGCGTCTCTTTTTCTTTTTGATCTTATCGACAACAGTCTTCGTCGTCGTTGTCTGAGTTTTCACCGAGGAGATTACTGTAACCATGCTTTTGCGTAAAGTTGATAGAAAATTTTAATAATTGGTCTTGCCTAAAAGATATTCAAGCTGTCTGGCAGCAAATAGATAACTATAAATTGCATTGACGCGGTCGGTGCGCGCTGTAAGCGCTTGAGTCTCAGCGATGATCACATCTAACTGAATTCCTGCGCCAAGCCTGAGGCGTTCACTTGCTGAGCGAAGGCTTTCTTCGGCGGAGCGCAATTCAGATTCTGTCGCAGTAAGCGTTTGCTGGGCTGAGGAAAGATTATTTTGTGCTTTAGCAATGTCACTGCGGAATTGCTGCTCGGATTGCTCTAAATGAATTTTACTTGTTTCAAGCTGCACTTCCTGAATTTCGATCTGCAAACGGTTCTGTGCTGCGTCGTAAATCGGAACGGTTAAGTTTAATCCGCCTGTCAGTGAATGAAAAAGTTTAATGCTTTGGATTTGCGGATTAGATCCGGCGCCTCCAATACCAATGTTTGCTCCAAATCTGGGAAGCAAAGCGGAGCGCGTAAGCCCAATAGCAGCTTCCGATGAAAGGATAGATGCCCGCTGCGCTAAAAAATCCTGGCGCTGATCAAGAAGCGAAGAAATAAGTGACGGAGTTGGTTGAAAAGTGGTTTCATTACTTTTAAGAGAAACGACTGATGTATCAATTCCCGTCAGCGTCACATCATAATTGTTATAGGAATCCGGTGGGATATTCAAAAGAAACAGCAGATCAGTTTTTGCATTCAGAAAATTATTTCTTGCTGCAAT
This sequence comes from Ignavibacteriota bacterium, assembly GCA_025357895.1. Classification (GTDB taxonomy): domain Bacteria; phylum Bacteroidota; class Ignavibacteria; order Palsa-1295; family Palsa-1295; genus PALSA-1296. The sequence continues at coordinate 884 of JANYLL010000012.1, read as the reverse complement.
GGTCTGCACTTGTTGTTGTCCTACAACAGCTTCTTGTTGATAGACTTGTATAATAGGCACTGAACCTGCCGAGAAAAGTCCTTTTATCCTATCAAGCTGTGCTTGAGATTCCGCTAATGATTTTTCGTTTGTTGCCACAAGTTCCTTCGTGCGAAGCGCATTGATATATGCCGAGACCACATTGAAGGCTACTTGCTGACGAATCCATTTCACATTATATTTTGCAGCATCAAGATTATAACCTGCCGCACGAATATTGGCAGCATCAAAACCGCCATTATAAATATTGATGCCGGCGCCGATATTATACGATAATCCGTGAGAATTATTATCGAGGAATGGTCCTCTGTCCGTAAGCCAATGAGTATAATCATAGCGTCCCGAACCTGATGCTGTCGGAAGTAAATTGTCGTTTGCTTTAGTGCCGGTATATTGGGCGATAGTAAGATCGTTCATTGCCGAACGCGAACTATAATTACTATCCAGCGCAAGTCTTATTGCCTGATCAAGCGTGATGGCATTGGAACCAGTCATGCGCTGCTGACCATACATGGTTGAGGCAAATTCGAGAAGGAGAAGAATAAGTAGCGTTTTCATTATCGGCACTCTACGGTGAATATGTTACGACGTTTCAATGAAATAGCCCGATTTTTTAATTTAAAAAATAAGATAAAATCTAAGGGCACATTCTACTAATGACGTTTACAAAGACATTTTATTTTAAGGTCTTTTTAACAATGCTAATCTCTAAGGAATTGCAGAATTTCGATAGATTTGTTTCCAATGGGGTAGAGTCCTAGACCCCAATCAACCCCCAATCCTTGCTTTCTCTCTTTCAGTTAGGGGATTTTCAGCAACGATCTTGTCTTTGATCTGAAGCATAT
>JANYLL010000376.1 GCA_025357895.1 Ignavibacteriota bacterium | reverse complement strand
TGATCCGCAGCTTCGAAAAATATTAATTGATCTTGCAACGAACAAGGAGATGAATATCGATCTTTTCGTTCGTTCGCATTTTGTTCTTGCCGGAGAATATGCCAAAGCCGTAAACCAAGCTTTAGAAAAAGCAAAACTTTCGTCGAAAGATATTCGTGCTATCGGCTTGCATGGACAAACAATACGGCATTTGCCAAAACCTGAAAAAATTGCGACTTCCCTTCCGCCCACCGGAGCAACATTCCAACTTGGATCAGGTGCTGCTTTAGCTGCCAGGCTCGGAATCGATGTCATCAGCGATTTCCGCAGCGGCGATATTGCTCTTCGCGGTGAAGGTGCACCGCTTATTCCTATGTTCGATTTCTGTTTCTTGGCGAGCAATGATCGCAATCGTATTCTTTTGAATATCGGAGGTATTGCAAACATTACTTTTCTTCCTGCCGGAGGCAATGAAGAGAGCGTTATGGCATTTGATACGGGACCGGGGAATATGATCATTGATTCTCTCGCTGCCGAATATTTCGGAAAAGCTTACGATGACGATGGCAAGATTGCTAAAAGAGGTATTACAGATGAGGAGTTATTGAATCAACTCCTTTCAAATCAATATTTTAAGCAGTTGCCGCCGAAATCAACCGGCAGGGAGTTATTCGGTGCAATAATGCTAAATGAGTTTAAAACAGCAATAGAAAATAAGACACTTTTGGCGGAAGATGCTATTAAAACTGCGACTGAAATGACCGCGCTTTCGATAGCCCAGGCAATTGATTATTTGCCGAAAGATATTTTGCAAAATTATCCCACAGAAATAATAGCAAGCGGCGGCGGAGTGAAAAATAGTTTTCTTTGCAAACGGATCCAAGAGCTTCTTCCGAAAATGGAATTCAGAGTCTCGGACGAGATCGGAATTCCGTCGCAAGCAAAAGAAGCATTGGCGTTTGCATATTTTGCAAAAGCGTTTTTAGATGATGAGTTCATTCACCTTCCGAAAACAACGGGAGCGTCGAGAAAAATTATTTTAGGATCATTGAGTAAGGGATAAATTTGTCATTACGAGGAGCAGAATTTGGAAAAAAATTTTACTTTTCGTGCGCAGTTAAAAAAAAATTCGTATTATAGTAAGTAAGGAATGTTATGTATGTATGTGAGTCGAATGTGGATAACTTTTGCTTTCCATTTCTACTAAGGCTTTGAAGTGTGAATTACTTTTCCGTGTCATACGTAATTGTAATATTAGGTAGATGAACATTCCCAATTTTCCCTGATCTTGTGCAATTCTCGTTTTGCTTTTCGTTATCAGCCGTGTAGCATTTTTTAAGTGAAACTCTTATCATAAATTTTCTTTTTACACCAAAACTGTGAGCGTGTTAATAGAACAAGAACGTAAGCAAGGGAAACCGTCATCGGCTACTTTGCAGGAACAAATTTTTGAAATGTCATTAGCAACCGGAGGAACATTCCCGGATCATGAAACTGAAAAAGCCAGCCAGATGCCGACAGATGACTTAAGGTCAGCGGCAGTGGCGATCTGGCAGCTCAGCCTTGAGAAGATCAAGGCTGCTATATCACCACAAAGTTATACGACGTGGTTCGAACCGCTTGTCCCTAAATCCCTTGAAGGCACTACATTAAGGCTCCTGGCACCGAGCGGATTTATCTCCGAATGGATCCTGCAGCATTACCAGCAGCTGATCGAATCTGCACTGATCGAGCTTTTAGGACCGCAGGCAGGTTTTGCCTTCGAACATGCGGCTGAAGTTGAAGGTGTTGAGACGCTCCTTGAACCCGCTGTCTATATCCCTCAGGTTCCTGCTGCCCAACCTGCGCCAACCCCTGTTGCATCTGAAGTGCCGGCACCACCTGCCAATAGGATGAATGTTTCTGCTGCCCAGCTTCGGGATAATCGCTCCGGAATCAAAAATCCGAATCTTGCTCCGAAGCCGCCTGTCGATCCGAATATTAATCCGGGCTACGAATTTGATACCTTCATTCGCGGCGAGGCGAATAAACTTGCATTTGCTGCTTCGATGGCTGTTGCAAATAATCCCGGCGGCACACGATATAATCCGCTTGTGATTTACGGAAATGTCGGATTAGGGAAGACGCATCTCATTCAGGCTATTGGTAATTATTCTCTCGAAAAATTTCCTGAGCTTCGCGTGCTTTATACTTCGAGCGAGCGCTTCACAAAGGAATTCGTTGACGCAGTGCAGACCGATAAGATCAATGATTTCAATAATCTTTACCGCTCGATCGATATGCTCATCATTGACGATGTGCAATTTTTCGCCGGCAAAGAGCGTACGCAGGATTCCTTTTTCCATACATTCAATGAACTTCGCGAGAACGGCAAGCAGATCATCCTAACCTGCTACCGTCCGCCGAAAGAATTAAAAGATATTGACGACCGCCTACTTAATCGTCTGCAATGGGGACTGACTGCCGATATCGGCGCACCAGATCTGGAGATGCGCATTGCGATATTGCGTCATAAGGCAATCCGCGACGGCTTCGATATTTCCGATGAAGTGCTGGAATTTATTGCATCAAATGTGACGACGAATATCCGCGAACTTGAAGGCTGCCTGATCTCGCTTGAAGCCACGATCTCGCTCGAAGGCAAGGAACCGAGCGTCGAGCTTGCGCGTGAAGTTTTGCGCAAAGTTGCAAGGCGTTCTGCTCCGGTGCTATCGGTAGAGACGATCCAAAAGTACACGGCAAAATTTTTCAGTGTTGAAGAGCAGCTTCTGCGTGATAAAACACGCAAGCAGGAGATTGTCCAGGCACGCCAAGTTGCAATGTATCTCTGCAAAGAACTGACGGCAAGCACACTGAATATGATCGGCTTGCATTTCGGCGGCAGAGATCACTCAACTGTTATCCATGCACAGCAGACGATCGTTGACGATATGCGCCACGATCCGGCATTCGCTCACCGCGTAAATGAATTAAAACGCCAGTTGGAGCTGATGCAATAAAAGTTTATGATGAAGGATTCCCATGTAACGTAGCCATTGTTTGACTTAAATGATTGGTAGGGCGGACGAAAGTCCGTCTTTTTTTTTATTTCTAAAGTTTAAAAGATATTTAGGTGAGAAGGTTCGTATCTTTGCAACCATGATAACCCCATTCGAAAAAGCATTTTCCGAAGTAAAAGGATTGGTGAAGCAATTCGAGGCGAACAAAGATCATTACCGTTCTTCGAAATATCAGGAATCGCAGGTTCGCAAAGATTATATTGATAAATTCTGGAAAGCATTAGGATGGGATGTTGATCACATCACGCAGACAAATCCGCGCGAGCAAGAAGTCCATATCGAATTCAATTCCGATTCCATCTCAAACCGAAAAGTTGATTACGCTTTTTTTCTTGCACCTGAATATCAAAGACCTGCATTTCTCGTTGAAGCAAAAAAACCTTCAGTTGGGCTTGAAGATAAAAATTATTATTTCCAAACTGTTCGCTACGGATATAATAGAAGCACAACCATTTCCATCCTCACAGATTTTCAGGAGTTTCATATCTTGGATTGCAGACGCAAGCCCGAAAAATCCGAGCATATTATTAAATATGCAAAAATAAAAAAATATTCCTACACCGATTTTCTTGATCAAAATACATTCGGTGATTTCTATTGGTATTTCTCCCGCGAAGCGGTTGAACAAGGGAAACTAAAGGCTTTTTGGAAATCGCTTCCAAAAGCGAAAGGCGCAGCAAAGCAATTAAAACTTATCGGTGATGATATTCAGCAAGCTCCGCCTGATGATGATTTCCTTGCTGATCTCGACGGGTACCGCGAAGAACTTGCAAAAGCATTTAAGAAAACCAACTTCGATCTTTCCGGTGAAGTGCTGACAGCCTCTGTTCAGGCAGTCCTTGATAGATTAGTCTTCATCCGCTTCTTAGAAGATAAACTTATCGAGCCGGATTTTATCGTTGATAAATTTTTGGATCTCGGCGCTGCATGGCAAAATTTTCTTGCATGGTCTGTCAAACTCAATAAGAAGTATAACGGTATTGTATTCAAACCGCATTTTATTGATCGTCCTGAATTCAATCCGCCCGATGATGGTGTGTTCATGGGTATTTGTGAAAGCCTGAGTCATAAGGAGTCACCTTATCTGCTCAATTATATTCCCGTTGAAATTCTTGGTTCAATTTATGAACGCTTCTTAGGAAAAGTTATTGTTCCCAAAGGCAGAGGAATTTCTGTTGATGTAAAACCCGAAGTCCGTAAAGCCGGCGGCGTTTATTATACGCCGAAATACATCGTTGATTATATCGTCGCAAATACTGTGGGGAAGGTTCTTCGGGATGGCTCGGATCAAGGTGTCATTGCGAGCCGTAGCGAAGCGAAGGCGAAGCAATCCCCGAAGGACAAGCAGACAGCCACTATTCAGGGGATTGCCGCGTCGCCTTCTTCTCCTTCGTCGAAGAAGGCTCCTCGCAATGACACAAAAGAAGAAGGTCTGAATCCCAAAGAAGTTGCAAAACTCCGTTTCGCCGATATTGCATGCGGTAGTGGTTCTTTCCTCATTGCTATCTTCGATGTCATTAATACATATCTCGAAGAGTGGTATAATAAAAATCCCAAACAGGCAAAGAAAGATGGATGCAAAAAAGCGGCAGGCGATAGATGGGTACTTTCACTATCGCAAAAGCGAGACATCTTAAAAAATAATATTTACGGAGTAGATATAGATTCGCAGGCTGTCGAAGTTGCGCAGCTTTCGCTCTTTTTGAAATTACTCGAAACTGAATCCATCAGCTCGACGGAAACATACCAGACCGAACTTGTGCAAGTTGCCGATAAAACAATTCTTCCCGATCTCTCGAAAAATATTCTCTGTGGTAATTCGCTCGTCGGTTATGATATTGCTGATCTTTTCCCGATCTCCGAAGCTGATGAAGCGCGCATAAAGCCATTTGATTTCGAAACGTCATTCACAGAAATAATGAGAAAAGGTGGGTTTGATGCTATTGTGGGGAATCCGCCATATAGGAGCCTATTGCTCGGCAAAAGACAAAAATCAGAAGAAGAAAATCTTGTAAAATACTATAAACTTCATTTTCCAAATTCTGCCACCTATAAGCTTAATTTGTTTGGACTTTTCACGGAACGTTCGATTTCTTTACTAAATAAAACAGGGTATTTTTCTTATATTGTTCCAGGACTAATTAATACTTCACATTATTTCTCTAATCTTAGAAAGTTAATGTTAGTGGAAGGTATTCCCGCAGAGATTTTCGATTTAAGGTATAAAGTGTTCGATCAAGCGGAGATTGGAGGGAATGGAATTTTTATTTTTCGGAAAATTCAAGATAGAAAACAGTCCTCTATTAACGTGAAAATTGCGAACGATTTTAAAGAATTCTTTGATCCACAAAATTACACTGTTTCTAAAGAAGATGTATTATTGAGAGATGGGTATGTACTTCTCAGTGATTCTTCATTGGATTTAATAATGAAAAGAATTAGTAGTATAAACACAATATCTTTAGGAGATCTTTGTGTAATATATCAAGGAATAATTACTGGAGATAATAAAAGATTTCTTTCCGATAAGCAAATTGCCAAAAACTGGAAA
>JANYLL010000334.1 GCA_025357895.1 Ignavibacteriota bacterium | reverse complement strand
CTGCTCAGGTGCTACGTATGCAGCAACTTTTTTCTTAATACCCATACAATCTTGGCTAAAACCCACATACCAAAACCCGGTTTGGCCAAACTTAATAAAAATAAATATTGCGTGCGCTTTGTCTGATCATTCGGTACTAATCTTAAAACATGAGTAGATCCAAGGAAATCAGGATCATCAGCCATAGCAGCTCCCCTCGGATACATCAGGATAGTTGTTGTGGACGTAGGAGCAGGATCTTGAGTATATGTTCTGTTCCCCAAATCCCAGGACATCCCGGCTCCGCTTTTGGCGATTAAGACATCAAGCCCGGTTAAATCGGTTGACGAGTAGCTATTTCCGTTATTGGAAGCTTGGCTGAACCCGGCAAAGAATTCGTCGGATGTGAATATTATCTATGCATTGCTCACTCCTGCAAGCATGCATAAAACTAAGAATCTAACACAGTATTTCATGGTCGTAATTATGATTAGTGTAGAATGCAAATATACAACTTAATGAGTAATCATCATCTGTTTTGTATAGCTTGAGCTCTTTGTCTCGATAGTGTAGTAATAACAACCGGATGGAATTCCGGAAGCATCGAAATTAGCCGAATGATTTCCTGGCTCGCTAATCTCATCTGAAAGAATTCCAATTTCTTTACCAAGCATATCATGAATGATTATTTTTATGTATGATCGATTCGAAAGGTAATAATTTATTTTAGTCTTTGTAGAAAAGGGATTTGGACTATTTTGCATTGCAAAAGGAGCATTTGATTGAATGTCTTTTACTGCACTTAATACGACCGGCGAGGTTTCCGTCACATTGGGGTTGACATTTAATTGAGATAATAATGAATTTGATGCTGTATGTTTCGGAGTAAGTTTAACCAGATTAAAATCATTACTATTAAGAAATGTATATGTGTAACTCGTATCATATAAAGTAAGACCTAACCCTGATGCAGTTGTCATTTGTGTTGTTTTGATACGCAGACAATTCGTTTGGGGTATTGGCGAAGTTCTGATGAGCGTTCCTTCACCATCGACTAATTCGCTTACAACGACATGAAGTTTAATGGGAATTCCTTGATATGTAATGGTAGAATCAATAATTGCCTCGGTCCAGTTTGCACCATATTGAATTGGAAGGGCGAAGGGCTGTAGGGGCGGGTTGTAAATCGTTTTGTTTGTCAATGTTCCATCGTTGGACTTTGTCGTTCCGTTAAGATGCACGCTAATATCATCTAATGTAAAAAAATCCCATGTTGCATTGACATTATTGCCATACTTCGTACGTTTGAATACATAGTCTGAAACCGAAAGTTGTGGGTCATCAGCGCCAGCCGCACCTGAAGTGCCGGCTAAGATAGTGGTGAGGGATGTGTCTGAGACATCAAAATTGAATACAGAGAGATCCCATGTTTGATCCTTACCACTTTTAGCCGCTAACGCGTCTATCTGATACACAGTATTGGCGTTGATAGTCAGGAGGGAATAGTCAGCACGAATTATAGGTGAATTTACTTTTGAAATAAAATCCGTCTTCGTAACCACGATTTGTGCGCCGCTATAAGCAACAAAGGAAAGATGAATCAAAAGAGTAGCAAGAAATTTCATATAGTTTTTTATTAGTGAACTTCTACAAAAATACGCATTTTTACCGAATAGAGATTATTAAATAAAAAAAGTCGTAATTTTGTAAAAATAAATTTTGTTAAGCACTTCATGAAAGTTACTTTCCGTATTCAGCGCTATAATCCTGAGAAAGATGCGAAGCCGTATTTTCAGGATTTCACACTTGATGGACTTGAGGGTACGTACCGCGTCCTCGATGCCTTACATGATATTAAATGGAAGCATGACGGCACTCTGACATTTCGCCGTTCCTGCGCACATGGTATGTGCGGATCGGACGGAATGAAGATCAATGGAAAAAATACATTAGCATGCTCGCTCCTGCTTCAGGATATCAAAGGTATGGGTGATGGAAAGGTCGTAACTATCGAACCCCTTCCATATTTACCGATCGTCAAAGATCTTGTCATCGAGATGACGGACTTTTTTAATAAGTATGAACTCGTTAAGCCTTATCTTATTACGAAAACTCCTCCGCCGGAGATGGAACGGTATCAGTCGAATGAGGATGCTGAGCTTCTTATGGAGTCAACAAAGTGTATCATGTGCGCTTGTTGCACGACAAGCTGCCCGTCACTTTGGTCGAATGAAAATTATTTAGGACCTGCTGCAATATTAAAAGGCTATCGCTTTGCTTTCGATACGCGCGATGAAGGTGCGCAGGAGCACATGGAAGCGCTCGACTCTGCCGACGGCATCTGGCGCTGCCATACGATCTTTAATTGCGTTGAAGCATGTCCGAAGGATATTAATATCACCTGGCATATTTCGCAATTGAAGAAGAAACTTGTAGCCGATGAAATGTAAACCTTAATTTATGGTATCGAAACTATTGGCAGAAACAAAATGGAGGATTCAAAAGATTTACGGATTAAAATAAAAAAGGACGAGAGGTTAGTCTCGCCCTTTAATTTTATAAATTATAAAATTACTCCTTAATAACTCTAATTGATCTTGTTTCTTTTCCAATATGAAGTAGACAAAGGTATGCTCCGCTTGCCATAGCATTAGCATTCCATTCGATCTGCTGCACTCCTGCCTGATATAAATGTTCACCGACAAAAAAGACTTCCTTGCCCGTCATGTCATAAATGTTCAAACTAACTGGTGAAATTTCATTCAGTGAGAAGCCAATCGCAACTTTTCCATTAAATGGGTTCGGCATTGAAGTAATGAAATTTACATATTGTGGATCTCCACTTTTCACAACCCCTACAATTGCTACAAACCCGCTCAGGCGAATGACAAAACGTTTTGAATTATCATTCGAATTTGAAGTGA
>JANYLL010000327.1 GCA_025357895.1 Ignavibacteriota bacterium | reverse complement strand
GGCTGCCTAAAAAAACTAAGAGTGAGCAAAAGACGACGAACAGTGAGCCAAAAAAGACGAAATCCGAAACATCGGGATACGACACTAACAATTATGAGGGACTTTAGATAGAAATAAGAATATGAAAAGATTATCTCTATTAATATTAGTTGTTTTCTATACCGGATGCTATTCGCAAGCACAAGTGAAGGCAGAGGACGATAAATGGGCGAAGGAGCATGGGTATATTCCTGCGAGTTCGGCAGAGACTCCTACAAATCCTTGTAGCGATAAACGCTTTCGAGAATTAAAGCAGAAGCCGATCGATTCACTTACCATACGTGAATATGATTTTATCCGAACAATGGAAGACAGGTGCGAAAAATATAAAACACATGCCTTAGACGCTGAAAAAGAAAGTCAGAGTACGTCTCCTTTTGTCATTGCTATTCTTGCTACGCTTGGTGTAGTTGTATGATGTCCCCCAAAATTAGGACAGGTAGTTACGGTGGAATTATTCACCAACAAAACTATTTGTCAGATCATGGAAAAAAGCACACGCCGGAAGTTTAGTCCGGACTTTAAAGCGAAGGTTGTTCTCGAAGCTCTTCGTGAGCGAAGGAGTTTGGAGGACCTCGCCCGTCAGTATGAGTTGCATCCGAACCAGATCACACAGTGGAAGAAGGAGGCTACGGAGAAGTTGTCTCAGGTCTTCGAACGCGGGAGCGGTTCATCATCTTCCCCGTCGGATGATCAGAGTGAGCGTCTCTTTGCCCACATCGGTCAGCTGAAGGTAGAGAATGACTTCTTGAAAAAAAAGCTGTTGTAAGACCACTCTGCGAACGACGATCAATGATCACGAGAGACCATCAGGAGTTAAGCCTCAGCCGTCAGTGCAATCTAGTCGGTATTCATCGCAGCGGATTGTATTATCGTCCGTGCGCAGAGTCCGAAGAGAACCTAGCGCTGATGCACCGGCTCGACGAGCAGTATTTTAAGACTCCGTTCTACGGAGTACGGAGACTGACGGCATTGCTGAATTCGGAAGGCTGTGGAGTTAATCGCAAGCGGGTAGCCCGCCTGATGGGACTTGTCGGTTGGCGTACGCTCTACCGGGGACGCCGGACAACGATCAGATCGAAGACACATCCGGTCTATCCGTATCTGCTGAAGGATCTTCTGGTGACGCGAGTCAATCAGGTGTGGGCGATGGATATTACGTATATTCCAATGCGCCGCGGCTTTCTCTATCTCACAGCGATCATCGACGTGGCCAGCCGGTATGTCGTTGGTTGGAGTGTCAGTAACACCATGAGTGCCGAGTGGACTACGCAGGTGATGCGCGAAGCCATCGAAACCCACGGCAGACCCGAGATCGTCAATACCGACCAGGGAAGCCAGTTCACCAGCGAAGAGTTTACATCGCTTCTCAAAGACCAGGGAGTCCGCATCAGCATGGACTCCAAAGGCAGAGCCATCGATAATATCTTTATTGAACGGTTCTGGAGAACGCTCAAATACGAGCATATCTACCTGCAGCCAGCAGATGACGGTGTCGCACTCTATCAGGGAGTCACCAATTACATTGACTTCTACAACCGAGAACGATTACATCAATCCCTCGGATACAAGACACCGTTCACATGTTACCAAATCGCAGCATGAGTTCATTCTAAACCAACGTAACTACCAACAAAAACTGTCCTATAGATGGGGGGCACCATAGTGGGTTTTAGTCAAGATTGTATGGGTATTAAGAAAAAAGTTGATGCATACGTAGCACCTGAGCAGCAATTAAAATTTCCTCTTACCTACCAAACATCATAGAAGAGCACATCAGATGTACGCGTCGCGGGATTACAGCCAGGGTCTACTTACACTATTGGAGAAGATGGCAGTGTAGATGCTTACGGTACGCTCACCACGCCAACTTCTGCCCATAAAAAAGGAAGTTTTTCGCCAATGGCTAGCGGCGATGCACTGCGAGTAAAGACTAAAACCACTACTACTCTTTCTATCACAATTGCCGGTATGACTTACAATACTGTAACGGTGGCTTATACTTTCCAATGGTACACAAAGAATGGGCATAGCGCAACAATTGATGCTGATACAAATCAAACGGCAACCGGGGCAAGTTATTCAGCGCAGGGGACCAATGCCGTCGGAGATTATTACTCCTCTCCTGAAAATCTGTTGAATCTTTATCTTTCAGCGCGTGAAGTCCACATGCTTTTAAACTGCCCTGTGGAAGCCGGGCAAAATATCATTCCTATCGACCCCAGCAAACTTACAAGTGGCACGTATTTTATCCGTGTCACTACTGAGGGAATAACTGCAACGAGGAAGCTGATTATTACAAAATAAATCTCTTTTTATTCTAATAAAAAAGGCGGAGGAAACTTCGCCTTTTTTTATTTTCTTTCCACCATGGGTACATGAATCTGCACAGGCTCTAATCCACCTTTGCGCAATGAATGGACTTTATTTACTTCGCGATGTGGGCGATCCGATGAAACTTTCGCTTCAAATTCTTCGGGAAATCTTTGGATGGTAAATTTAACCGGCCATGCTGCTGCTTCACCGAGAGCGCAGATCGTTCTGCCTTCGATATTTTTGGCAACATCTTCGAGCAATGCAACATCAGCTGTTGAGCCTTCACCTGCGTTGATACGCTTCAAGACTTTTAACATCCAGCCTGTCCCTTCGCGACATGGAGTGCATTGCCCACAGGATTCGTGCCAATAGAATTTTGAAATACGCTGAAGGACTTTTACAATATCTGTATCTTCATCCATCACCATAATCCCACCTGTTCCGATGGATGAACCAGCTGCCTTTAAACTTTCAGCATCCATCTTCACTCCTTCAAGTGCATCGCCACGAAGCGGAGGCATAGATGAACCGCCGGGAATCACCATCTTGATCTTTTTATTTCCGGTTACGCCCTGTGCGTAGTTGTAGATCATATCAGTGAGCAAAGTACCGGAAGGCACTTCATAAACACCGGGACGATTGACATGACCACTTACTCCGAGCAAAAGCGTGCCCGGATGTTTGGGCTCGCCGATCTTCGAATATGCGTCTGCTCCCATCTTGAGAATTGGAGGAATATTGGCAATTGTCTCAACATTATTGATCGTCGTCGGATATCCCCAAAGTCCGAAGTTCGCGGGAAATGGAGGTTTAATTCTTGGATAGCCACGTTGACCTTCGAGTGAATTCATAAGCGCAGATTCTTCACCTACGATATATGCTCCGGCGCCTTTATGAACGGTAATATCTACTGAGTAAGCAACTCCACCGCCGTTCGGCTTGAAGTTCTCTTTCATCTTCTCGCCAATGAGGCCTTTAGAGTAAGCATCTGCAACAGCTTTTTCGATCATCCTGAACCAATGAGCATATTCGCCACGAATATATACATACGCATGATTTACTTGCATTGCATAAGAAGCAAGTAATATTCCTTCGATCATCTGATGGGGGTTGAATTCAAATATTTGCCTATCCTTGAAAGAGCCCGGCTCTGATTCATCACCATTAATAAGCAAAAACTTTTTGCGTTCATTGCCTTTCGGCATAAAAGTCCATTTCAACCCCGTTGGGAATGCGGCGCCACCGCGCCCGCGAAGTCCGGACCTTTTAACTTCATCAGTGACCTCTTCAGGCTTCATTGAAAAAGCTTTGCGCATTATTTCGCCATAACCGCCGTTTTTTATATAGACGTCTATGTCACGCAGATTAGGGATGTCGGGTAGTATGAGTTTCAAAATTTATTGCAATTTAGACGTTGGTTAATTCAGGCAATTGGACTGTAAGTTTAGGCATAGGTACATTTCCGCTTGATCTGATCTGCGAAATTACTGAAACTGCTTCTTCTCCTGAAATTTTTTCAAAGAAAATTTCTCCCACAGCCATCATTGGTGCTCCGCCGCATGCTCCCATGCACTCAACTTCTTCGAGGGAGAACATTCCGTCTTCTGTGCGCTCTAAATGTCCGATCCCAAGATTTTGCTTCATGGTATCATAGATCTTCTCGCCGCCGCGAAGCATACAACTTACATTGGTGCAGACTTGAATATGATGCTTTCCCATTGGCTTCTCGAAATACATTGTATAGAAGCTGACGACACCAAGTACATGGCTCTTTTCCACACCACAAATTTTTGCCGCTTCTTCCATACCTCGCTGATCGATCCAGCCATTTTTCTCTTGAATACGCCAAAGGACAGGAAGCAGAGCTGCTTGCGGTTTTTCGTAGCGCTTTATTAGCGCCGATATTTCACTGTGTTCTTGTTCGGTAAACATTAATGCAAAAATACGAAGGTAATGTTCTCTAAGCTGCGAATATTGAATTTATATGACTTCCGGATAATATTTTTGGAAAGTACTAAGTCGTTTTTTTCCTAAAGTTAAATTTAATCACTGGTGCGAATGTCGTTTGGAAAATCAAAGTAGACATTTAAAAGTTGAAAACCCGACGAAATTTCTTTCGACGGGCTTCCAGGAGGTCACTATGAAACACACAGAACGTGAGACTGAAGTGTTGGTGAGACACTACCGAAATTTAATGCAATCGGCGTGCCAAACTTATTCAATCTATAAAAATTATTTTTAATTCTCATAAGATGCTGTTGTGCAACAACTTATACAATCAATGCTTACTCCGGTTCAACCTGCCCATAATCAAGTTCAACAGGTGTCTTTCTGCCAAAAATAGAGACCTCCACTTTTAGCTTTTGCTTATCATCGTTGATCTCCTTGATCTGAGCCTGAAAGCCGTTGAACGGCCCGTCTATAACCTTTACCGGCTGCCCTAAGAAGTAGCGAACTTCCGGCGATTCCATATCTTTCTTTTCTTCTACCTTACCTAAGATACGACGCATTTCGTCTGCATGCAGGGCAGTGGGGCGGTCTTTCGAAGGTCCGACAAAACTTACGACGCTGGGGATAGAGAGAATGATATCAATAATCTTCTTATCGATAGCTGCCTCTAAAAGAATGTACCCTGGAAGAAAGCTCTTCGTTTTAACTTTCTTCTTACCGTCACGTACTTCGAAAACTTTTTCGACAGGGATAACGACCTCCAAGACGCGGTCGGAAAGACCTCGGCGCTTCATCTCATCTTCGATGTAAGCTTTGACCTTATTCTCATGCCCGGTGAAACACCTGAGGGCATACCATTTCATTTGGGTTGCTTGAGCTTCGCTCATTATGGAGGGTTGCATTAAAGTGAGTAGACAAGGCGAAGAATGATCTCAAAAATCTTATCCACGCCAAAGACAAAGGCCGAAAAAAGAAGACAAAGTGCTAAAGTTACCCAAGTGGCATCTATGAGTTGCTCGCGCGTTGGCCAAGTCACCTTCTTCATCTCCTTATTTACATCAAGGAAGAATCCGAGAGTCTTATCTTTTAAATTCTTTCGCTCAGGAGCGATCTGTGTTGAAACGAGTGTATCTGCCATATTTTTAAAGCTAAAAGCGAAAGCTAAAAGCAAAAATTAAAATCCTATTCTCTATTTTTTAAACTAAAACCGAGGAGTAAGTAGCCGTTTTTTTTCAGCTTTTCGCTTCTCGCTTTTAGCTCTTTCGCACGTCAGGAGGGAATCGAACCCCCAACCAACGGTTTTGGAGACCGCTACTCTACCAATTGAGCTACTGACGTGTCTGTAAGCTGACAGCCTAGCCGGCAGCTCGCAGCTTATTTGGTTTCTTTGTGGATCGTTCGCTTGTTGTCGCGCTTACAAAATTTCTTGTATTCCACTCGGCCTGACTGTTTACGTTTATTCTTCGTTGCCGAATAATTACGTTCTTTACATTCAGTACATTCCAATGTTATAATGTCTCTCATTGTCGTATTTGCTTTCTTAAAAAATCTTTTTGTACTTACTAGAGACGCGATAATATCGCGTCTCTACAGAGCGGGAGACGAGACTCGAACTCGCGACCAACAGCTTGGAAGGCTGTGACTCTACCAACTGAGTTACTCCCGCAAAACAGCTTCAAAGCATAAACTTAAAAGCTTAAAAACATATCGTATTTCAACTGCAGAGCTCACGATCGGGATTGAACCGACGACCTCGTCCTTACCAAGGACGTGCTCTACCAACTGAGCTACGTGAGCACTTGGCAAGGATGAAGAATGAATGCGGAAGAATGAAACAATTAATTCATCCTTTAGCCTTCATCCTTCATCCTTCCCCAGTTGTGGGCAGGAAAGGATTCGAACCTTTGTAGACATTGTCAGCAGATTTACAGTCTGCCCTCGTTGACCGCTTGAGTACCTGCCCGGTCTCAAGCTAAAAGCTAAAAGCTTAAAGCTTAAAAACTTCGCCACAAAATAACGCCTTTAAGCGATTCACTTAAAGATTTTGCAGTAGTTCTGAGCCGGCAGACGGACTCGAACCGACGACCTGCTGATTACAAATCAGCTGCTCTACCAACTGAGCTATGCCGGCATAAAAAATCAAATTCTCTCCCCCTCATGTGAGCGGAAGAGAATTTAGCTCGGTGATAATGAATTTTTGGGGTTTCCGGTTCCCAAAATATGACAATACGTTACAAAACGTTGGATTATCACCAAATTTCTCACTCTGCTTCAAACTTTCTTTTCTTCAGTATTAAAATCCCGAATAGACAAAGTAAAATAGAAGCTAAACTGAGCCCCATCCCTGCATGAAAAACTTCCGGTTCAAAGCGAAAAATAATTGTTGATGTTCCGGGTTCCAGAATTACACCACGCATGCAATAATTCACCCTATAGATCGCCCTTTCCTTTCCGTTTACTAAACACTTCCATCCTGGATAGTACGTATCTGTAAGAACAAAAACCCCTTTTGAATCGGTCTGAGCATTGATAACAATTTCTTCGTCCTCCGATTTCTCGAAGGAGATATTGTTTTTGCCTTCAGTATAAGAAATGATGTCCTGTGGCGCGTCTTTTTTAGTAAAAAGCACTTCAGACCCATCAAAATCCGGACGCAATAATTCAGAAGCCGCCGCAGTATCTGATAAACATACTTTACTTCTATATGCAAAGTATGCACGTGGCTTACTCAGTATATTTTCATAAAGCGTTGCACTATCGGCAGAAAAGATACGTCGAAGATTTGAAGTACTCACAACTCGCTTGCAGACAATAACATATTTTACATGAGCAAGCCCAAGAAGACGTAAATCAAGTGAATCTGTATGTACATTTCGTTTATAGAAAGCGATCATTGACCGATTCGTACAGGTTTCATAACCATGCAGATCAAAGGTATTATAAATATTTGAGAAGTTCTCCGGGAAAATATACGGATCCTTTGTGCCGTCTCGCCACACTGTGTATCTGCCGCCGGTCGTATCTTTCTGCAGGTAAGACATGATCGGATTCTGCGGATATATTGGGAAATGATGAATATCGAGAACGGGAAACCACGCCGTTGCAAAAATAACAAGTTCCGTTACTGTTGCAAATAAAATAATTATCAGACTGTTTCTTTGCGAAATTTTTCCCTTCCGATACCAACTAATTGAGAGAATAATCACTAAGGCAGAAATAATGGGAAGCCATAAAGTGAGTGATTGGAAAGAATAATAATGAAGGGTTTCTCCAACTCGGCCGTACATCCATGACTCATTAGCTGTACCAAATGCCGATCCCGGAATCATGCCGGTTACATAATTGGTAAACTTGGTAAAAACCGATTGATAGTTCAGAGCAATATAGGTACATGCCAAAATAAGAATTGCACAGACAATTCCGAAGATAATTTTTGTCCACTTAAAAAAAAGGGTGAATGAGTTTCGCACGTTTTCATTCTGTAGGAAGGATTCAAAGGTAACTGCTCCCACTATACATAAAGAGAAGGATGATACAATAAAGAAACGATGGTACAATAAAGCAAACAAAGGCGTGGCAACCGGAAGGACTATACCCGAAACAGAAATAATAATAAACGGGCGCAACTTCTTTTCCTTCCAGAATATATAGCATCCCCAAAGTGCGAAGAGAGCCGGAAGAAAGCCTATTGCGCCATTAAAATTCATAATATCGATATTGGCGATCTTCTTTAAATTATAGGATTGGGCATTGCCGGTTATCGCAGGAAAAAAGAACATTATAAGCAGAGGAATTGAAAGAAGGCGCTGTTTGATAGAATATTCATCGAAGACATTTGTAGAGTTCAAACTCCCGCCGCGAAAAATCGTTTGTATTAATAATTCCAAGCTCGGCAGCCACATTATCGCAGAGAGTGCAAAAGCTGCCGTTCCGATAGCGGCAAGGACTCCGCACCGACTAAAAAATTTGTATGCTGAATCTTTTAATGGATATATTAATATAACGACCGCTACAATAAATGCAGCAAAA
>JANYLL010000291.1 GCA_025357895.1 Ignavibacteriota bacterium | reverse complement strand
TCGAACCCCGTCTCCCGCTCTTTACGGCTGAACTTTACGTCAGAAAATAATATAGATGGAAAAATCTAGTAAAAAAGCACACAACTTTCCCACATTCCCACACAAATTTTATATCTTGGTTTTTTAGGAATGCAAAATCTCCCTGATCTAGAGCCATTAGTACGAAATACTTCGCGCGGAGATAAACGAAGCGAGGAGCGTCTGTTCGCCATTCTTTATAAGTTCGTCCATTCTGTCATCAGAAAAAGATGGCGCACTTCCATTTCAGAGGATGAGATCGCAGATGTCCAACTTGATTGCCTCGAAAAACTTCTCATTACATTCCGCGATCCCGAAAAAGCTGAGAAGGTCCTTGAACAAGGGCGCATCTTTGGCTTCGTCCACGTAGTTGCTGAAAATACTGCCCTTGATTATAACCGGAAGCGTAACCGACGTGAAAAAATATTCTTAAGCATTGATCAAATCACCGAATCCGATGATAATCCAAACTGGGAATCGAAATTATCCGGAGCTGTTGCAACTGCCGATCTTTCAGATTTTATCCTCGGAGGTATGGAAACAACCAGAATGCTTTCCGAACTTGATGGAAAATATAAGCAAGTAATTGAAGAACGTTTGAGTGGTTTGGAGTATGATGAAATTGCCGAAAAAATAGGCATTTCTGTTGCAAATGCACGCCAAATACATAAGCGGGGAGTGAATTTACTTAGGCAAAAACTTATTCAAAAAAATAAATCGCTGCTTTCTACACTTTCGGCGTCACAAAATGCTCTTTTGAAACGATTATATATGAAAGAAGATCTTCCCGTTACGGTAGAATCTTCAAAAGTAACTGAAGAGGAGGCATTATCGGCATTTTATGCCGCTCTGATGAATAAAGGACTTATCCTCTTTCTTCTCGGAATCGGAATTAGGAATTTTTAGAATGAACCAAAGAGAAAAAATAGCGAATAGCTTTTCGGATGCCTATCTTATGGCTTTGCTCGAAGGAGTGAAGACATCCGAAGTTGTCCGGCAATTTTCAAAGGACTACCCGGAAATGGCTTCGGAGTTCGAGATAAATGCTAACTCACTGAATTTGCTTTATGGCGATATTGCTACTGCTGCAAAACCTGGGGACGCAGAAATTGCCATAGCTTATAAAAATATATCTCAAAGACTTGGGGTAATTCCTTCCCGCAGTGTTACTCGAGAAGTGAAGGCGGGATTTTTTCAGGAAATACGAGCTTTGTTTTCAGCAAGTCCTATGTGGACAGGGGCATCCCTCGGAATTGGCGTTGCCGTTTTGATAGCTTTACTTTGGCAGCCTTGGGTTATAAGAGAATCTCTAAAAGAGACAGCACATACGGGTATTCCGGCTGAAAATCCGTCAAACATTCCTTCACAGAAGCAGGATCTTTCGATGAACGATCAGATCTCCAAGGATCCTATGAAACTGCCCGAAGTTAAATATCGGGGGAAAACAACAAAAGTTGTTTTATCCACATCGCAAAAAAGAATGCAGGATTCCATCGATGCAGCACGTTTGAAATTAATGTCAGCTCCAAAACTACTCTTGCCTCCTGCTAATCTCCGGATCGAACCGCTATCGACCGGCGTGATCATGGTTCGTTGGAGCCCTTCAGCCGATGCGTTGAGCTATATTATAGAGATCAAAGGTGCGAACGATGCCTCTTTCACACCTGTTACGCAAATAAGTCAGACAGGGGCGCGTATTACATCGCTTGCAAGCGGAAAGACGTATTTTGTCCGTGTGATTGCTGCAAGCGGCGAACGAGTAGGACCTGCGTCTGAAGCAAAGAGCATCGTCGTTCCGTGAAACATTTATTCTGTGTTGTCATACTCGTTTCGTGCTTATTTTTTCAGGATTCGAGCGCTCAGGAGCCTGTAACGAAAGGGCTTTCCGAGAAGCTCGACTCACTGTATTTTATCGGTGAGTATAGCCTAGGCGAACAAATTGTCAGAAGTGCAATTCAAAAGCAAGTATCAACTTCTGCTGATACCTCTCTTGCATGGCTTAA
>JANYLL010000282.1 GCA_025357895.1 Ignavibacteriota bacterium | reverse complement strand
TCGAACCCGCGACCTCCTACGTGACAGGCAGGCGTTCTAACCAACTGAACTACCGCTCCTCCGCAATTCTTAAAACTTGCGCGCTTATAACGGTCAATCGGGTTTAGAAGTTCAAATTTCCTCTTTTCGAGAGACACAGGGCTTTAGCCCGTATGAATCTCACACCAAGATCTGCGTTCGTAGGATAAATCCTTCTACATACCACTATATATAAAATGAATACGAACTAATGAACGCCTTACCTGTATCGGACGTTTTTCAATCTGATAATTTATAAAAAATTACATGAAAAAAATATTACCAGTACTTGCCATCGCATTTCTCTCCGTTTTTCTATTTAATTCCTGTGCCACATTAAATGCTCTTGCCGGGCTTACCCGCGCACAGTTCAAGATCCAGGATGCCGTTGGCTTCAGGCTTTCGGGCGTTGATATTATGAATAAACATTCGATCACCGATTTCAGTATCGGCGATGGATTGAATATGATGAATTCATTTCGCACCGGAAAATTTCCACTTACTTTCACGATCAATGTTGCTGTGAAAAACCCGAATCAACATCAGGAGGGAAGCGGACTTTCATCTGTTTCGCTTACGGAATTCCCATGGCACTTGCTTATTAATGGAAAAGAGACAATTAGCGGCGGAATCGGCAACGCTGTGTATTTGCCAGATGGCGGTGCGACAACGATCATACCGCTTCAGGTATCTGTTGATCTGAAAGAATTTTTCGGCGATAAAGGCTACGATGATATTATCGGACTTGCTTTAGCTGTTGCCGGACAAGGCTCTTCACAAATATCCCTTAAAGCGCGACCAACGATCTCGACACCGATCGGCAGCTTGAAATATCCGAATGAGCTTACGATTGTAAATACGGAATTCAGAAACTAGTCATTAGTCGTTAGGAGTTAGTCTTTAACCGTTAACATATATGCTAACACTAAATTCTGCTAACGACTAATAACTATAATTAACGACTACCCCATGAGGCCTAACGGCATAATCATCGCCATTGACGGACCCACTGCTTCGGGCAAGAGCACGACCGCACGCGAAGCGGCGAAGCGGCTATCGTATATCCATATTAATACCGGAGCGATGTACCGCGCATTTGCATTATATGCAAACCAGTGGGGAGTAAGTTCTACCGATGATTCGCGCATATCGGGGCTATCAGAACGCGCGTATATTGATTTCGATGAGAACGGAAATATCCTTCTTGAAGGACGTGATGTAACTAAAGAAATTCAGGTGCCGGAAATTGCACAGCTTGCAAGCGAACTTGCAACATTGCCTCAGGTTCGTTCGAAAATGGTAGCCATGCAGCAGGAGATCGGCAAGAATGGCGGAGTTGTTCTCGACGGAAGAGATATTGGAACGGTCGTTTTCCCCGATGCCGAATTAAAAGTTTTCCTCATCGCCACACCCGAAACCCGTGCCGAACGCCGACTTGATGAGCTTGTGTCCTCCGGCACAAATATCACCTTAGAGAAGCTCACAGATGAAATAATAGAGCGCGATAAGCGCGACTCCGAGCGCGCACTTAGTCCTCTAAAAAAAGCCTCCGATGCCATCGAACTCGATACCAGCAAACTCACTTTTGATGAGCAAGTAGAAAGAGTTGTGGAGTTGGCGAAGGGGAAGGTAGATTAAAGAAAAATCCACGAATATTTAAGTCCTTACCTACTTTGGCGTTTAGGTCATAACCGGCCACAACTATCGCGTGTAAAAGGGACGGTATGTATTACTCAATTGCTATTTCGCATTGAGGAATATAATGCTTGTAATTAAGTCGATAAGCACGAAACACTTAGGTCAATTGTTCTATACCGCATTTCTGATTAACACCAAACTTAGATAGCTATAAAGATTTTATGGAGCTTATTTATCTCGACCACATAAAAGATGACAGGGTAAATTGTTATTCAGTCCTGTTAAAAATTACTGTTTCAGACTATCTTCAGTTTATCGAAGAAGTATACAAAAATAAAGGTAAGATAGAGGGACAACGATCACCTTTAAAAACAAAATCTGCTCAGAGAATAAGGAAGAGACTTGTAGACGACCTAAAAAAAGGGACTGTCATTCCTCCAATCGTCCTTGGCGTAAGACTTGATGATGCACAGTTTAGAGAGTTTGTTGAATCTATTGAGATAAACGTGAAAGACATTCTTACCAAGATAAACATCGAGGAGCAAGTAAGTATTATTGATGGTATGCAAAGGACAACGGCATTGTATGAATCACTAAGTGACATTGACCAAGGTTCTTTTATTCGATTAGAA
>JANYLL010000276.1 GCA_025357895.1 Ignavibacteriota bacterium | reverse complement strand
GGACGCCTTCATTTTCATCGGTCAGAAAATCCTTGAGATGGCGAATATCTCCGAACCTTCCGCAAAGCGATCGAGGCGGGATTCAGAGATATTCGCCATCTCAAGGATTTTCTGACCGATGAAAATGAAGGCGTCCTCGCCCTTGCGGGCACGCCGGAATATGAGGAGGTGAAATGGATCGTGGAGGAGATGGAAATTACGGCGGGTACGCCAAAAGCTTAAGACGAAAAGCTATAATGGGAAAAATTTTTGTGAGGGAATTTTGACAAGCCCCTGGAAGCTATTGAAAATAAGGAATATCACTGTACACATACGGCGGGTACGCCGGTGCTTGAAGTGTGATGTGATTGAAAAAATAATAGGTTTACAAGGGCTTCATTATATCTTGTGCGCATATTTGTAGTAGAAAGTATGTCAAATTGTTATAACACCACCTTTTCATTATGCGCAACGGGTATTTCGGGATAATTAGATCTATTGCTCTTTTCTTCATGGTCGCCCTAGCGTTTAATGTGCTGGGCGGCGTTATTCTTGTTCTTTTTTATGGAATAAATGTGCAGTCCGGCTCGCCATCGGTCATTATCCTTGCCAATTCCCTTGCGCAGATACTGATGATGCTTGGGCTTCCGATCATCATTGCGCGTTCATCACATCAGGATTTTTTCGCAACGTTCCGCTTAGAAGGCATGAGCGAAACTCGGCTGCCGGTTCATCTGATCGGCATTCCGATCATCATCCTTGCGCAGTTAGCCGGACAAGGTTTTGCTTCGCTTTGGATGATGGGCTTAAGTTATTTTCCGGATCTTTATTCAGCGCTTCAGAGCTTTCAGAAAACGATGGATGATTTGATGAGCGGATTGACAACAGCTCACTCCCCTATCGAAATGACGATCCTGCTTTTCGGAGTTGCCATCGTCCCTGCTTTTTGCGAAGAATCTTTTTTCAGAGGATTTATCCAGACCAATATCGAGCGAAGCGGAAAAGGAAGATCACGTCCTTATGCATCACTGATCATCACATCAATCCTTTTCGCCGCGCTTCATATGAGTCCCTTGGAATTTCCGGGACTATTAGCAATAGGCTTAGCGCTTGGCTGGCTGGCATACAGGACTTGTGATCTGCGAGTCAGTATGTTAGCCCATGCGTTTAATAACGGAGCCATTGTCATTGCAGCGTATTTAATAAAGGATGAGAAAACTATTGATTCACTAACCGGAACAAATCCCATGCCGCTTGGCGATACTCTTGCCCTGCTCGGTGTTTCACTTCCGATACTTTTCGGATTGCTCTATGTTTTTCAAAAAATGACGGAGCCGATCCAGGCAAGAGGTAATGCGGATCGAGTGATCGAGCAGTATAATTTACTATCATCAGAAAGTGGGGCGGACTTTTAGTCCGCCCGTATTCAAAAAAATAATGACGGACTAAGAGTCCGTCCTACTGGAGATACATGAGTAATTTAGTTCAACGAGTGCTGGTTGCAGTTATTGCAATTCCGATAATACTTTTTATCGTACTCTTTAAGCCAATAGCGCTTTTCGCGCTTGCCGTGATCCTTGCCGGACTTACAGTCTATGAATATTACGGACTTGCTAAAGTAAAAGGTTATTCTCCTCAAATAGTGATCGGTATTATTCTTACAATGCTTATTGCGATCAGTTTTGGAAAATTTCGATTGCAATCGCTTATCGCCCCGCTCGGTATATCAGTCATCTCGCCGCAATTCGAAATGCTGGGCGTACTTATCATGCTTGGCGCCGTCGTCATTCTTTGCGTTGAACTCTATCGCGCCTTGCCTAATCCCATAGAGCAGACGGCGATCACACTTTTCGGAGCAATTTATATCGGAGTTGGAATGGGAAGTGTTTTCGGAATAAATGAATATTTTACGATCAAAAATACCGGTATGGATCATTTCGATATTTTACCTCCGGGATATTTTATTGTAGTTCTTCTTGTCTCGATCTGGGTATGCGATAGCGCAGCTTATTTTGCAGGCAAAGCATTCGGCAAGCATAAGATCAGTCAGCGGATCAGCCCGGGAAAAACATGGGAAGGCGCCATTGCAGGTTTTTTCTGCTGCGTTGCAGTCTGGGTAGCAGCACCATTAGTGATCTATAAATTATCTGCACTTCCTCTTCATCACGTAATTACTATTGGTATTATTACCGGAGCTATCGGGCAGTTCGGAGATTTCAGCAAATCACTTTTGAAGCGTGATGCAGGTGTGAAGGATTCATCAAATCTTATTCCAGGTCATGGTGGAGTTCTTGATAGACTTGATTCTATTCTCTTCGCTGCGCCGATGGTGCTATTGTATTTGCAACTAGCGGGAGTATAATTACCAACGCCCTTCTCTGGCATCAGCACTCCAAAGGAGCTTAGTGCGAAGAAGATCGAAATAGCTATGGGTGGAGCGTCGTAAAAGCTTTAGTTTCTTCGGATGACCTGAGAGCCTGACAAGCGCCGGAGTAACGGCAACAACTTCTTCCTGTCCATCAGCAACAATAAGGGCAGGAGTTGCAGCATCGCAAGTAATACGTAACTCAATCTCATACCACTCAGGCACAATAACGGGCCGAACCGTAAGAGTATGCGAGGCAATAGGAGTAATGATAATAACAGGACTTGTCGGCTCAACGATAGGACCACCGGCACTTGCAGCATAACCCGTCGAACCGGTCGGTGAGGCAATAATAAGCCCATCGGCTCTGATCGTACCGAGAAGTGAACCTTGAACAGTGATCTCGAAAGTCAGCATTCGTGTCGAACCGTAGTTATCAATTGTGATCTCATTGAGTGCAACAAGATGAGTGCTATCGCCTCTTTTTCCTTCGCTTAAAGGATCGAGATCGTCGCGGCGAATTTCTATACCCGATTGAGTATCATGCTCACTTCTAACCTCTGCTGCGATCAAAAGCCGCTCTTCTCTTTGCAGCTGACCAGTCCAAAGTTCATCGATGATATTTGGCAAAACTTCAGGAGTATTCTCAGCTATAAACCCAAGTTTTCCTAAGTTTATGCCGATTAGCTCAACCGATGGATTAGAGCGAATTATACTTCTGGCAGCTGTTAAAAGAGTACCGTCACCGCCCAGAGAAAAGATAATGTCGCTTGCTTTTGCAATCTCTAAAGAGGATGCAGATGAGTGGTATTTCCATTCATCGGA
>JANYLL010000233.1 GCA_025357895.1 Ignavibacteriota bacterium | reverse complement strand
ATTTGGAAAATAAAATAAAAAAGCCCGGGAATCCGGGCTTTTTTTATTGCTTTAGCTAAAGTAGGTAGCAGTGAAGTGAATTTGCCGTATATTTGAAGAAGAATCATTATGAAAAAACTTCCTTTTGCAGCTTTGTTGTTTGCGACCTCACTCGGAGGATGTATTTCCATGCACTATGGAAAACCACATGACCAAGAAATTTCAATAAAACCCGCTAATAAAATACAGGCCAGAATAGGGCTATATCTTCCAGCGAGAATACTAAATGACAGCATTGAGGTGACAATCGGTGATGATTTCCTTTCTTGCATTCATACTACTCCTTTTCAATTGAAGGATGGTAAGGCTTTTACGACAGCAATTCAGAAGTCAGTTCTTGCATCATTCACCAATGTTCTTATTCTCGACTCTCTAGCAAATACTTATAGAAATGACTCTATTCAACTTTTTATTAAACCTTGGTTTGTCAATCGCAAGTCTGAACTTTGGAGAAGTTTTGACACCCTTACTATTACTTTTGAAAGCAAGCTACGATTAGATTTCACTGATAATAATGGGAAATTTATTGATAGTATCATAATAACTTCAATAGGGGTTAGTAGTAGAAAAGTTGATAGTGTTAAAATTGTTGATTCAGTTATGACAGATGCTGCCGATTCAGTGATCATAAATCTTCAAGATCAAATAGTTGAAAAAATTAGCAAAAACAATTCGATTAGAAGATTTCTTGTACTTCCGGTTGTAATTGATTCAATAATTATAAACTCATTAAATCATAGGAATTATGGCCAGGGTACAGCTTTTACGTTCGATACCATTTCGCAATCATTAAAACCCTCCCCTCCCATTCGAAGATGGTCACTATGGGATGATATCCATATTATGTCATTTGAACCTGAACGTTCGTTAATATCTATCTCTGCTGATTTGTTGCTCGACTCGCACCTTTCCTTCAGGTTCGGAATTGGCATCCTCAATTATTATTATCACGGATTAGATTCTTTTGCATTTGTCAATCGTCAGTTTCAACTACAATCTAACAACATTTCAAGATTCGATTGGATTCTTCTTACAAGAGTAAGTTACTTATTTTTCGGACCGAGAAATTTCCTTGAAGTCGGATTAGGACTGAATACGGAACTCGGAAAATGGTTTACAGGTAAAATTACCGTACCCGATCAGCAAAGATTCCAACCACTGGGAATTATCGGCTTTCGTCATCAATCTATTTGGTTTGGTAGTACTTTTGGAGCGAGTTACATTCCATTTTTGGACGCAAATGGACTAAAACATGGTTTTGCAATTAATGTTGGGTTCGGTCTATAGTAATTAAAAAGCCCGAAATTCATCGGGCTTATCCTAATAATCCTTATTAAATCCTGCCCATCGGGATCAGTTCAGCTGCGCATTGAGCTTCTCGACGAGTTTTTGCTTGCCGACTGCTCCGATGATCATATCGACCATCTTGCCGCCTTTGAAGATCATGAGAGTAGGGACGGAGCGAATTCCGAAGTTCATTGAGATTTCCGGATTCTCATCTACATCGACTTTACCGATAACGGCTCTGCCTGCATATTCAGTTGCCATTTCCTCGATGATCGGTGCAATCATGCGGCATGGTCCGCACCATGTTGCTGTAAAATCTACTAATACGGGTTTATCGCTCTTGAGCACATCCTGATCAAATGTTGCGTCCGTTAAGTGTAACGGTCCTGCTACCATAGTTGACATACGTTTCGTTTCCTTTCTTGGTTTAAAATTTTTCTTTTCTCTTATGTAGGCGCGGGACTTTAGTCCGCGAGCGCATTCCTCTTTGAACTATTCACGCGGGATAAAGCCCTGCGCCTACCATGATTAACTTTTTTTAACTACAAAATAACAATCTGTTCTTACCGAAATGCGCTTCGAAATCGGTGATGAAACTATCATCGGCTGCGACGGAAAAACTTTCGGGAAGTTTATATCTTCGCGGCGAAGGATTCATGATGTTTTCAACAGCGACATACGTCGTGCAATTCCCGTGATGTTTTAAACAAAGTGCTTTTAATTTCTGCACTGTTTTTTCAATTTCATCGCGGCTTTCAAGTCGTAAGATCACACCCTTTGCGCTTTTCTTTCTGATTCCGGTGATTTCGCTGGCAGTGGTGACAATAATATTCGGCACATCATTGATTCCACCTTTGCGAACCTTCCCTTGAAT
The DNA here is from genome assembly GCA_025357895.1 of Ignavibacteriota bacterium. Lineage (GTDB taxonomy): Bacteria > Bacteroidota > Ignavibacteria > Palsa-1295 > Palsa-1295 > PALSA-1296. The sequence continues at coordinate 2,515 of JANYLL010000233.1, read as the reverse complement.
CGCGATCGGCTGTTCATCAACAACAAGATGTTGATATTCCCGATAGGCATCGCTCCAGAAAACGCAGTCGATCTTACCGGAAAAATCTTCAAGACTGACAATGGCAAATGCTTTGCCGTTCTTGTCGAGTTTGCGTGTGATCCCGACTATAACACCTATTACGAAAACGGTGTCGTTCTGTTTCATATCGATCAGTTCGCTGATGCGATGTGAAGCAAAACTAATAACATCAACCCGGTAGCGTTCAAGCGGATGACCGGATACATAAAAACCGAGCACAGCCTTTTCGCGGGAGAGCATTTCGCGCTCACTCCAGATCGATGTAGCTGAAGTCAGCGGCGGCTCTTTGATCGCGCCTTTTCCGGCATCGCCGCCGAAAAGATTATCCTGACCGGCATCCGATTTCGATGCCATCGAGCCGTACGCCAACGAATGCTCGACATTCGCAAAAAGATCGGAGCGATACTGCCCCATCGTCCGCGCATCAGGTTTTGTCGAATCGAAGGCACCTGATTCGATGAGTCCTTCGACAGCTCTTTTATTTACAAGTCGCGTATCAAGTCTTCCTGTAAAACTATACAGCGATTCGAAGGGACCATTCGCTTCGCGTTCTTTCACAATTCCTTCAACAGCTTTTCCGCCGACATTTTTTATTCCGGCAAGTCCGAAACGAATTCCTTCTTTTACAGCCGTAAATTTTAGCTGGCTTGAATTTACGTCCGGCGGAAGTGTCGGAATATCGAATTTTTTAGCTTCATCAATTAGCTGCACGATATAATCTGTCGAACCCATTTCATGTGTCATGTTCGCTGCAAGGAATTCTGCAGTATAGTTTGCTTTTAAGTATGCAGTTTGGTATGCGATCAAAGAATATGCAAGGCTATGAGATTTATTAAATCCATAACTGGCAAATTTGGCAAGTCTATCAAAAATATCGCGCGCAATTTTTTCTGGAATTTCATTTGTCAAACATCCTTCAATAAATGTGGCTTTCATTGCCTCCATTTTTTGGACATCTTTTTTACCCATTGCGCGGCGCATTTCATCTGCTTTTGCAAGAGAGAAGCCTGCAAGATCACGGGCAATGCGCATAACCTGTTCCTGCACTACGATGACTCCGTAAGTCTCAGCAAGGATCGGCTCGAGTTTCGAATGAAGGTATTCCACAGCTTTACGTCCGTGTTTGCGCTCGATAAACTCCGGAATGTATTCCATCGGACCGGGACGATAAAGAGCATTCATTGAAGAAAGATCTTCAATATTCTCAGGCTTTAAGGCACGCATGTAATTCTGCATCGGCGGAGAATCGAACTGGAACACCGCTATTGTATCACCTCTTCCGAAAAGCTCATACGTTTTTTTATCATCGAGCGGAATATCATCAATATTAATTCTTACTCCGTGATTTTGCTCGATAAGATCGAGTGCCGTATCAATGATCGAAAGGGTACGAAGACCGAGGAAGTCCATCTTCAGAAGACCGACATCTTCGACATCCTTCATCGTGTATTGCGTAACGGCTTCTTCAACATTCGGCGCTTTATAGAGTGGCAAATAATTTGATATATCGCCGGGTGCGATCACAACTCCTGCAGCATGCTTCGAAGCTGAACGGGCAAAGCCTTCGAGGATAACGGCATACTCCAACATCTTCTTTACCCGTTCATCCTGCGAATATTTTTTTAAGATATCCTTCATCTCGGGAAGTTCCATCGCTTCTTTAAGCGGAGTGACACGCCCCATGATGACGGGAATACTATTGGTAAGTTCGCCGATAATACTCAGCGGAACGCCCATAACTCTTCCCACATCTTTCAAAACAGCACGCGCTGAAAGAGTCGAAAAAGTAATGATCTGCGCAACAGATTCCTTGCCGTATTTCTCGCGGACATATTCGATAACTTTCTCGCGTTTATCGTCGGAGAAATCAATATCTATATCGGGCATCGAAACGCGTTCAGGATTCAGGAAGCGTTCGAAAAGAAGATTATATTTTATCGGATCAACATTTGTAATTCCAAGAGCATAAGCAACGATAGAACCAGCCGCTGAACCGCGCCCGGGACCGACGCTTACTCCCTGCTTCCTCGCTGCAGCAATAAAATCCTGCACGATCAGGAAATATCCGGGATAACCCATTTTCTTGATCACATCAAGTTCGAAGTTCGCGCGTTCTTTAACTTCGGAATTTACTAATCTATAGCGTTTATCAATTCCCTCCCACGTAACTTTTTCAAGATATTCATCAAGCGTCTTAACGCCTGAGCCCTCGGGAATCGGAAAGCTCGGAAGTTTTAATTCTTTGCTGATCGTGACGTTACATCGCTCAGCGATTTCTAACGTATTTTCTATCGCATCTTCATATTCACCGAAGAGCGCTTTCATTTCTTTCGGCGAGCGGAAATAATATTCAGGCGTACCGTATTTTAATTTCAATACATCAGGAGGTGAATCTTTATCTGCATCTTTAATATACATCAGCACATTATGTGCTGTGGCATGTTCAGGCAGCGCA
>JANYLL010000215.1 GCA_025357895.1 Ignavibacteriota bacterium | reverse complement strand
AATTGCTTTCTGGCAGTTTCGAGAGTCATTTTTGATACTTCAAAATTTCTTCGACTTTTTTTACATCCTCTTCTGTATTAACTTCAACTGAATTGTATTCAACACGAATTGCTTTTATTTTATAACCATGATAAAGCCAGCGAAGCTGCTCAAGTTTTTCGATCTCTTCTAATTCAGTGGAAAGGAGATGTTTTATTTCTTCTAAAATCTTTCTGCGAAAAGCGTAGAGTCCGATGTGCTTCCAATAGGACGAATAGTGCTTATCAGAGATATAACTATCGCGATCGAACGGAATTGTCGAACGAGAGAAGTACATGATATTATCATTGGCATCAGTGACAACTTTTGCAAGATTTGGATTATTAATATCATTCTTTTCAGAAATTGGGGCGATAGGCGTTGCAATGGATATCTCAGTATCTTCAAATGACTTCGCCAGTTTTTCTATAACCTTGGGATCAATGAGCGGTTCATCACCCTGTACATTTATGATAACATCGAAATCTTCTGCTAAATGTCTTGCTGCATAAGCAACACGTTCTGTTCCGTTAGCACATTCTTCGGGAGTCATAATAGCCCCTGCTCCGAAGGAATTAACATGCTTGGCGATCTCATCGCTATCGGTTGCGATAAGTACCATGTCGATGCCGTTCGCTTTTTTACATTGCCTGTAAACTCTTTCTATTAAAGTCATTCCGGCGATCTGGCGAAGCGGTTTTCGCGGTAATCTTGTCGATCCGAGCCTTGATGGAATAATTATTGCTGTTTTCATTCTTACAAATATGCACTATTTTTTTTCGTTAATTCTAATTGTTCAAAATTCAAAGCTCATTTCATCTTTTTTCATTCATCCCTCCTCCTTGCCAAAAAACGAACCCAATTGGCTGAAACAACGTTTTTTTGCATCAAACCCATGAAGTTGACAGACCAAGAACTCATCCAGGCGATCACCGCCGGCGATTCAATCGCCTTATCGGAATTTTATGACCGCCACTCCCGGCTGGTGTATGGTGCGCTCCTGCGATTATTAAACGATACTGACGATGCTGAAGATATTCTACAGGAAGTCTTTGTGCAGGTCTGGCGCAAAGCTTCAACATATAAACCGGAGTTAGGCTCTCCGAAAAATTGGCTTGTACGCATTGCTCATAACAGAGGCATCAACCTGATACGTGCTCATAAAAGCCGCGGAAAAAATGCGCAGATCTCGATCACTGATGAAGAAAACGGTGTGCTTTCAAGCCCCGAGCTTATTGATGATTCTCTATTATCACAAACAGTTGGTGCTGAACGAATGCAAATGATCTCCGAAGCCATGCGCGATCTGCCTAAAGATCAGGTCATGCTTATTGAAATGGCTTTTATTCAGGGATACTCGCATTCGGAAATATCGGAAGCTCTAAAACTGCCGCTTGGAACTGTAAAAACAAAGATCCGAAATGGTTTATTATCACTCCGCAATTCACTGAGTTTTTTGAAGAGTGAATTCACATAAATCCAAATAAGGTTACTGCGTGTATCAGTATTACGGCAAATAAAATAACGACAATGGACAAAAAAAACACAAACATTAATGATCCTGCACTTGAAGTGCAGCGCTACCATTTAGGTTTGATGACACCCGATGAAGAGGTGGCATTTGAACACGCCATTGCCAAATCGACTGAATTTCATGAAGAAATGGAAGAAGCAGGAGAAGGACTTACCGCGCTCTATACTGCTCTTGCCAAAGATATGCCGCATCCGAGAAAAGGATTAAAAAAGAAAATTCTTGAAAAAGCTGCTGGCGAAATATTAATGGAATCTGAGCTTGACTCCGATGCATTCATTCTCCGTGCTTCAGATGCAAAATGGGTTACTACCAATATTCCGGGAATAGAATTTAAAATACTTTATAAAGATGATGACGGCAGAACGATGCTTATTGCTCGCTTTGCTCCCGGCGCTTCACTACCCTCACACCGCCGATTAGGTACAGAAGAATGTTTAGTTTTATCCGGTGATTTTTGGGCAGACGGTCATAAATTAGGTGCCGGAGATTTCATCGCCGGGCTTGCCGGGAATGAACCTGATCCCGTTTATAGCGAAGGGGGCTGTGAGCTATTGCTTAAACTTCCTATTCCGCACGAACTCTACCCCAATTAAATTATTCTCTAATGGCATATCACGTATGCCATTTTTCAAGTAGTTTTTCATTGTCATTGCAAGAAGGGTTTAGTCCGAACGAAGCAATCTAAAATTTCAAATTTTGCAGAGAATTTGAAATTTTAGATTACTTCGCTGCGCTCGAAACGTCATGAAAAAACGCTCTGAGCTTTCCACATCCACTTCAACTTCTCCCGTGTATTAGAACCTGTTCAGTTACCCCAGTTCATCTGAACGACATTTATTTTCACTTAAATATAATCTAACATGAATACGAAACGTATACTATCTTTCATCGTTGCTTTGGCGTTCGTAATGACGACAACCGTTGCAGCATTGGCATCGAGCCACAGAGAAGCACCACTGATCAGTAACGATCCGCTTGCGGATAATACCGATCTTTATGCTTTCCGCTCACCTGATGATACGAATTCAATCACGATCATCGCTAACTATATTCCTTTCGAACTTCCTGAAGGCGGACCTAACTACTTCAGCTTCGGAGAGAATATTCACTATGAGATCCATATCCGTAATCAGGCTGCTACAACACCTGGTGGCAACGGAGATGATATCACCTACCGTTTTACTTTCAAACAGATAAATGAAGATCCGACAACGTTCTTCAATATTCGTCTCGGAAAGCAAAATCTGAAAACCACATATAAATGTGAAAAGAGCGTTGATGGCGGCGTATCATGGACGACAGTAAAAGACGGCGGCGTTGTGCCTCCGAATAATATCGGACCGCGTTCGATTGATGATCCTGCATTTATTGGAATAAATTATCAAAAAACAGGTATGTCATACGATCAGATATGGAACAGTGCGATCACAACTCCAAAACCCGGTGAAGAAACATTATTCTGCGGACCGGTTGACGATCCGTTCTTCGTTGATCTTGCCGGAATCTTTGATCTCGGTAATTTCAGAAAAGACAGCAAGATCGATGCTCTTGCAGGATTTAACTGTCATACGATCGCAATGAAGATACCTATCAATATGCTTCAAAAAGATCATAAAGGCGTAAATCAAGCTGCAAATATTCTCGACGCAGATTTCATCATCGGCGTATGGGCATCTGCTTCACGTCCGAAGATCACTACACTTAATTCTGATGGCAGCAAACCAACTGTATCTGCAGATTTTGTGCAGGTATCACGTTTAGGTATGCCGCTTGTCAACGAAGCCATTATTCCGATCGGAATGAAAGATAAGTGGAATGCTATCACTCCTTATGGTGCACCAGAACTTGCAACTGCATCAAATTTCGTTAATCCTGAACTCGCTCTCTATGTCGGTAATGGCGCTTTTGGCGCAGCAGTCGGCACATTGCTCGATCTTCGCCTTGATACCAATTCACTTGGTTTAGGTTTAGATTTTCGTAATGGCAAAGACGGTCTATATCCGCTCAAGGGCAGCGCAGGTGTTAAAGGAACAGCGCTTGATGATGCGCAATTTGGCAATATCTTGTTGCAAAAAGGCGCACCGCGTTCGGCAGATATTCTTCCGATCTTCTTTACAGGTGTACCGAACGAAGCTCCGTATCAGCTTGCAACAGGCAAAGCCGGAAATCCGCTTGCAGTTGGTAAACCGTTCATCAATAACTTCCTGCCAACACTCGGAGATATGCTTCGCTTGAATATGGCAGTACCTGTTACTTCTCGTACTGACGCAAACTTCAGTTCAGAAGGTTTGATCCAGGCTGCAGCAATCGGTTTAACTGTTGCACCATTCAATACATCTGCAAAGCTCGAGAACATTCCGAATATGGATGGCTTCCCGAACGGACGCAGACTTGAAGATGATGTAACACGTATCGAAATGCAGGCAGTCGGTGGTTTGGTCTTGAATGCTATCGGTCTATGGACTGATGACTACAAACCGGGATCATCACCATCACCTGTGACACCTCAGCTCCTTGCTAAGCTTACATTTAACGCAGGAATCGAACAGAACGACGTTGCTTTCCGCGCACAATGGCCTTATTTAGGATATCCGCATCGTGGCTCAGCTGGTTTACGCACTAATGGCGTTGTACAGAACCATCAGTCCAATGGAATCGGAATACGCGCTCCGCGCAACTTCTTCAGCAGCTCAAACTACCCGAATCCGGTAGCATCGAGCACAACGCTGAACTACCATCTCAGTGATGGCGGAGATATCAGCATCGTTCTTTTTGATATGAACGGACGCCAGGTTTCTACTCTTGCTAATAACTACCAATCAGCCGGTGACTATAGCATCAACTGGAAACCGGAATCAAACTTATCAGCAGGCACATATATTGCAACGCTTCTCGTCAATGGGCAGCATTCGCATGATATGAAGATCACCGTGACGAAGTAAATCGGAATTTTTACTTCCATGTGAAACAGGTAGCCGTTATCGGCTGCCTGTTTTTTTATGTGAATGATGTTTTATCATAGTGTCATTCTATGTTAATTCGCGAGGTACTTAGGATGACATGTGATCCGGTAACTTCTCCCTATCCTCTTAATCCTTTAATCTCCCAAATCATGGTTCAGACATTCCCATCCCGTATTTTTGTATTGTGATACTTGATCTCATCTTTCTTTGCTCTGCCGCATTTGCTGCGGGATTTGTAGATGCAGTTGTTGGCGGCGGCGGGCTGATCCAGATCCCCGTTGCCTTGATCGTACTACCGCAATACCCTGTTGCCACTGTGATCGGCACGACGAAGATCCCATCTTTCTGCGGAACAGGAATGGCTGCGATTCAATATGCACGTAACCAGGAATTGAACTACCGGCATCTTTTCCTGATGATGTCAGTGGCGTTCTGCTCTGCATGTGCCGGTTCAAAGCTCCTGACGCTTATCAGCAACGATTTCATGAAGCCGCTCCTGCTTATTATCCTCAGTGCCGTTGCGATCTATACCTACAGCAAGAAAAATTTCGGCATCCATTCCGAAAAGGATCATTCACAAAAAGAACAGCTAATCTATGCCCTGTTCATCAGTTTATTCGTTGGCTTTTATGACGGCTTTATAGGACCCGGAGCGGGAAGTTTTTTTATTCTGGCATTTATCACGCTTCTCGGATTCGATTTTTTACGGGCAAGTTCGAATGCAAAATTCCTTAACCTCTCGACAAATTTAGGCTCAATTACTTTTTTTATGCTTAGCGGAAGAATCATCTATGAGATCGCACTTCCTATGGCAGCGTGCAATGCCCTTGGCGGCTACTTAGGTGCTAAACTTGCCATCTTGCGGGGTAATGCCTTCATCCGCATTTTCTTTTTATGCGTCATAGTCGCAACACTTCTCAGGTTTTCTTATGATGTCTTTTTTAAGTAGGACTGGAACAGAGAATGAAGGAGATGGCTCTCGTGCAAAGCTACATGCCTTCGGATGAATTAAAAAGATCTTCGAAAGAGGAAAAAATAAACCAGAGGAATTTTACGGGTTGATTCCGAATAATCTGATAACAAGCAAGACTCCGCCAATAGCAGCAATGACGCGGGATACTTCCTGAACGATCAATCGTTCTTTCCCGTATTTTCTTACGAGCCACATCAGAGGAAAAACAACGAGGATGACGGTGATCTGCCCTGCTTCAATGCCAAGGTTAAATCCCGTAAGCGGAATAAAAACATTCCCCATACTCAGCATACCTTTAAGAATATCGGTAAGATGACCGGAAAAGCCAGCGCCGTGAATAAGCCCAAAACTTCCGGCAACGATCCATCGTCCCTTAGTCTCAAAGCGGACAACATTTTCAATTCCTACATATACGATCGATAATGCGATAAGCGATTCTGTGATAACCGGAGGCAGAGAAAGGATCCCTAAAGCAGATAGGATAAGGGTTGTAGAGTGGGCTATCGTAAAGGCTGAGATAACCGAAAAAAGCGAACGAAAATTTTTTGTGACGATAATAAGTGCGATCAAAAAAAGGAGATGATCGTAGCCCTCGATAATATGGTAAAAACCGATCTTAAAAAACGTTTCGAACTGTTGATCCATTCAGTGGTTAAGACTTTACAAGAAGTGTGGGTTTTGCAGGAGTAAAGATGTGATTCTCCTCTTTGCCGAATGCTTTAATAAAAAAAATGTTCATCTGATCACCATATTCTTTAAAGAGCACGCGCTGATCGATGATCAAAGCATTCGAGCTAACGCAGGAAAAATTCAAGTCAAAGATGATCGAAGTTCCGTCGTCAGTAATTTTTACCGAAGCAGGCATGAGTTGATTGTTATAGCTGCCATTCCAGACTCTGAAATAATTTTTTACATACTCTAATTCCGCAGCTTGCATTTCTTCAAGTGAAAAATTATCTGCCTTTCCCTGGTACCAGTTCTTCACTGCCTTGGTAAAATCATCTTTATAATAGGAGACTTTGATAGAAAGATTTCCTTCTTTCAACTCCGCCTGCGAATAACTAATATGAATATCATGCGCCAGTGCCGAGGGCACGGCAAAAAAAGAAATGATAAAAGCTAAAAGGAAAGCCAGTACTCCGTCTTTTTGATTCTCAGCTAGTTTCATTGCGCCTGAGAAGTTTTGCCGTCAAGTGAGGTAAGGGTAGCATTCGCATCCGCAACCGTGATAGGCGTAAGGTATTGATTTTCACTTAAAGCCATTTTTAATTCCGATATCGCCTTTTCTTTATTCCCGGCTTTTGCATAGATCATTCCAGCATGATAGTGCAAGTTCGGATTAATGGTCTTCATGCGCATCGCTTTCTCGATCAAAGGAACAGCATCGTTTGCCTGGTTTGATCTATAGAGCGCCCATGCATACGTATCAAGTGCATCGATATTATCAGGGCGAACCTTATAATCTTTTTCTGCACGGGATTTCGATTCCGGTATGTTGATATTATGGTTAAGACAGAATGCAGCATATTCCCTATCGACATGCCATCCGTCTTTCTCATGTAAAGCAAATGCCTCAAGTGCTTTCTGCTCCATCTGCTGTGCGCTTTCTTTTTGTCCCATCGCAGAATAGATATCGGCAAGCTGCTCAACAAAGATATGTTCAGGCTGCGCTTGCGAAGCTTTCACAAGCAGCTCAACTGCAGCAGGATAATTTTTCCGCGCTGCATTTACCATTGCAAGTCCGCTCATAGCATAGGCGTAATTCGGACGCTCTTCGAGAACGCCTTTGTAAATATATTCTGCTGTATCCAACTTACCCCAATTTAGATAGATATTTCCGAGGTTGTACAATGCCCATTCTCTATTTTCCTGCCCGGATGCTCCGGCATCTGCTGCAAGTTTCATCGCATCAATTGCGCCGTTGCGATCTCCATTAAGTTCGCGAAGATAAGAAGCTCTGGCATACGAACGGAGATCAGGACGAGCAGCCATCATTTTATCAACAGCTTTGACTGCATCATCATATTTACCAAGTTCAACATTGGCATCGCAAAGCACTCCATACGCTCCGCTATTATACGGATTTTTTGCGATCGCTTTATCGATCGTTTCTTTTGCAGTTACAAAATCGTGGCGTGTCATCATCATTCCACTTTTCAGAACGTTCGCTTCAAAATTATCGGGGCTTCTGCGCAATGCTTCGGCGATAATGCCATCGGCAATAGGAAAGTAATCGTGGTGTCTGCCCGAAACGCGAGCCTCCTGAATATAGACCTGTGCTAGCTCAATGTAATTTTTTATCTCATCGGGATGCTTGGTGATCTCATCACGAAAATGATGAACCATCTGTTGGGACTTGATAAATTCTGTGGAGGTGCTGTCACCGGAACGGGGAAAGAGATCGGGCATTTTCATCGCATCATCGTTCTTTTTACACGAAGAAATTCCCATTATAAGAATAAGAACAAATGCTACTGAAAAGAGTCTTTTTGAGCTAAATATCATGGTTTTTGTGAGTTTTATGAGCTTTTGTAAAGTTCTGCAACTAATACAATACATGGAAGAACGTAGTTTGGATTCCTGAAATTCACTCTATTTTCCGAATCCAATTCCTCCCCTATAGTGTATTATGGCCAGCACATAGCAAAGTATCCACTATGAAATTTTTACTATTTTTTATACTCGTTCTTTTCTCTTTTTCCGCTACTGCTCAAGTAGTAAAGAAGGATACCGTAAAGATCGTTAAAGCTGATGAAGTAACTGTTAGTGCCGAGCGCCCCTATTCCGCTGCAAGCGATGCAGAATTCCGTGCTGCCGATCTTGAACTACGCCCTCGGAATTCTGCTCAGGATATGCTTCGCACCGTTCCGGGTCTTTTTATTGCTCAACATGCCGGAGGTGGAAAAGCAGAGCAGATCTTTTTGCGCGGCTTTGACTGCGACCATGGAACAGATATAAATATTAGTGTTGACGATGCTCCGGTGAATATGATCTCGCATGGCCACGGACAAGGTTATGCCGATCTGCATTTTGTTATTCCCGAAACGATAGAAAGTGTTGATGTTGCAAAAGGACCATATTTCGCACGCTTTGGTGATCTTGCAACTGCAGGCGCCGTCGTATTTAATACTTTTGATGTACTGAAAGAAAATATTGTCAAAGTCGAAACCGGAACGGCTCAGTATGCACTGGAAATTCAGAACAGAGCATTTACGACGTTCAGAGGTTTGGCGTTAGTACAGGCTCCTTTTTCAAATGATAAGCTCCACGCATATTTCGGAGCAGAAATTTATAGAACACAAGGATACTTCGATCTTCCGCAAAACTTTGACCGGCTTAATCTCATAGCAAAGGCAACCGGAGATATCGGCGAAGAAGGAAAACTTTCAGCATCCATACTCACTTTTAGCTCAGGCTGGAATGCGAACGGACAGATACCGCAGCGTGCTGTAAATCAAGGTATCATATCACGTTTTGGCTCCATCGATTCTACCGAAGGCGGAGCAACCTCTCGTACAAGCGCGATATTTAAATATACGACAGGCGGTTCATCGCCATTTACCCTCAATGGCTCTGTCACCAATTACCGGTTCCGTCTCTATAGCGATTTTACATTTTTAGCGCATGACAGTTTGAGAGGTGATGAAGTGGAACAAACAGATGCACGGACTATTCTCGCACTTCGTGGCGAATCGCTTAAGATTTGGTCCGCAGGCAGTGCCATAATGAAAACCCGTATCGGTGAAAATCTGAGAAGCGATGATATCGAAGTAGGGTTGTATCACGATTCTGCACGCACTCGTATAGAAACCAAAGTAGATGCTCTCATTCATCAAAGACAGGTCGGCCCGTATGTTCAGCAAGAAATTATTTTTCCCGGCATACAGATTCAAGCAGGATTACGGTTGGATTATTTTAATTTTGATGTTACGAATCGTTTAGATCCATCTGCACAACCGAATGGCATAGTTCAGGCGCTTCTTGCATCCCCGAAATTAAATGTTGCAGTTCCGCTGGGCGAAAGCATTACGCTTTTCGGAAATTCCGGTTTTGGATTTCACTCAAATGATGCACGTGCAGTAGTGACGGCACATAATGGAAATACTATTCCGCGTGCATTCGGTGAAGAGTTTGGCGCACGTCTAGGGCATACGTCGGATCTTATCTCGGGAAGTATTGCGCTTTGGCGCCTTGATCTGGAAAGCGAATTTATATGGGGTGGTGATGATGGCACAACAAATGCTGCAGGAAGAACACGCCGTCAGGGAATAGATATGGAGTTACGAATTACACCGTTTACCTGGCTAGCATTAGGCGGTGATATGACGATTGCAAAAGGTGTACTACGGGATGCCCCTGTCGGACAAAATTATATCCCTCTTGCTCCAAATTTGACGCTGACTGCAAATGCATTAGCGCGTTTTGATAATTTCTCCGCAGCACTTCGTTTAAGGATGATAGATGACCGCCCTGCCGTCGAAGATAACAGCATCCGTGCAAAAGGATATTCCGTTTTTGATCTTTCTACATCATACCGAATCGGACAAATCGAAGTTTTTGCTAATATTGAAAATTTCTTTAATGTTGCCTGGAATGAAGCGCAATTCGATACCGATGCCCGCCTCAGAGGAGAGACAGGTATCACCAGCGATCTGCATTTCACCTCAGGGACACCGCGTTCATTGAGAATGGGAGTAGGTTATAGATTTTAATATGGTAATTCTTGCTCCTATTATTAGTGGATTTCTGCTCTTTTGGGTTCGAAAAGGCGATAAACCTGATACTTCACGTATAGGATTTCAAGAAAATCTGAACTCTAAAGATACGACCTCTGTTATTAGCGTCCCGAATTTTATAAGGGATTTATCTTAACAATATGCCGCAACACAAAGGCGCTGAACGCCGCGTTCGTCTCTCGGAGAAACGCCGCATTGCAAATAAGGGTACGAAAATCACCATGCGTAAGCTGCTTAAGGATTTCGATCCGGCTGCTCCCGCTGCAGGCGATTCGCTGAAAAAGATCCAGAGCACCCTCGATCGTCTTGCTCGTAAAGGCATCGTGAAGAAGAACTATGCAGCCAATAAGAAATCGAAACTCGCCCGTTCGATCAAGAAGGCTACTGCTTAAATTTTAAAATGATCGGAATTTATAAAAAGCTCGCTTCGGTGGGCTTTTTTTATTTAATCTAATTTGAGAGAAAAAATTCATTTGTCATTCTGAGCGAAGCGAAGAATCTGAGATCCCAGTATAGTTTGAAAATTCAGATTCTTCGTTCCGCTTCGCTTCACTCAGAATGACGTGTACAAAACGTTATTTACTTAGAGTTATGAATTACTCTACATCTATCTTCATCCCATCATATGCTAATCTCACATTCTTCGTCAACTTCTCTTCTGCTTCAGCATGAAGCACATCATGGTTCATGTGAGTAAGGTAGGTCATCTTCGGTGATAGTTCTTTTGCAAGTGCAACCGATTCAGAAATTGCAAGATGAGTAGGATGCTCGGTGTAACGAAGTCCATCCAAAACAAGCACTTCAAGATTCATCAGCTTTTCTTTCGATGCAACAGGTATGCGTTTGCAATCGGTAAGATATGCAAAATTCCCGATCCTGTATCCGAAAATATCCATTATTCCGTGATCAAGCACTATCGGTGCGATACGAATATCACCAATCATAAAGGAAGCAGCATCAATGATCGTGAACGGAATATTCGGAACTCCCCCGCCGGGTCTATTGGGTTTTGCATCAAAGGCATAAGAGAAGGTTGAACGAATAATTTCATGCGTTTCTTTATTCGCATAACACATCGGCACAGGTAGTTTCAGAAATTGAAATGCGCGAAGATCATCGAAACCTGCAATGTGATCGTAATGCCCATGAGTATAGAGAACTGCATCAAGTTTGCGAACATGATGAGCAAGCATTTGTGCTCTGAAATCTGCGCTTGTATCAATGAGGATGGTTGTATCGCCCAATTCGATAAGGGCACTTACTCGCTGGCGTTTATCACGGGGATCCGAGGAAGTGCAAACTTTACATGAGCATCCGATCATCGGAACTCCTGTAGAAGTGCCTGTTCCAAGAATAGTTATGCGCATAATGAAAAATTATGCGGCGAGACGATTTTCCTGAAGTGCTTTAGCGACTTCATCTTCTATGGCTTCGCGAAGTGCAGGAGCAATAAAAATATTTTCTAAACCAAATTCATGTAATCCCAAAGCAAGAGTTTTGTTCTTACGCGGAATAGTTGTGCGCCTGTTGATGACGAGCATTTTTTCTTCGCGTAGCAGGCAATAGCCGCCTTCGAAATTTCCGGTTTCGAAACGGATCTTAATTCCCATTTCAGAGGCAAGAGATTTTAATTCTTCAAAAAGTTCTTCACTTGTCATGGAATAGCTGGTAGTAGATTAGGCTAATTTACCTGTTGTATCAATGGTGATGCCGCCATATTCGATGAGGTGGAGTTGCTCGGTGATATGCGCAACGACATCTTCGATGGGAAGTGTTTTCGGTTTAAAACGTGAGCGAGCAACCTCAACAGCTTCTTCTAAGGATGAAAGTTCGCCACGCAAATAGAGCCAGACGTGGTATCCAAGACGATTGCGGTCATTCGGTTCAACTGTCGGCACAGCACGGACTGACGCATAAGCCTTTTCGGCAAGCGCGGCATCTCCTGGAGCGGATACGTTAATTGACATACATTCTTCTGCGAATAATAAATTTATTTGGTAATGACAAATTGTCCTTCGCCTATGATCGTGTCATTTAACAAGAGAAAGGCAAAATATGTCCCACTTGCAAGAGATTCTGTTTCGAAAGATGATTCGACCATATGTGTTCGAGAACTTATATCAAAAGGTCCCAATTCCGGATTGGAAATACTATTGCCGTTTGTATCAAAAACCTGCAAACGGAATTTATCTCCGGAGTGCATAGAAAAACTCTGAACTTCATAAGAAATCCATACCCTTTGACCATGCGAAGGATTCGGATTGAAGTGCAGTTGAACCGGATATTCTCTTTCAATTCCGGTTTGTTTAGGTAAAACTCCGAGCTTTATGGGCCCAACAATTTTCTTAATCACTGCACCATCGGGATCTATCATAAGCGTATCCGGTACAAAAGAATTCTGAAAAGTAATTTCATTTACACGAACTGAATCGAGCAAAATTTCATGCCGTTCGGTTTTCCCGCCGCTTGCTCTTGCTTCGATCACCAAAGGCAGTCTGAAATATCCGACTTTTGCAGAATCCTGTGATTGTACTATATTTATTTTCACAGCATTTTCGTTTCGCGACCAAATAATATTCAGAATAGGATTACCGATCCCATACACCCATTTTGAAAAGAACCAGCCAAGATCGCGATTCGTACTTATTTCAAATGCTCTCTGCAAGTCAGCACTCGTTGCAGTCGAATAGGCATTTGCTTTTCCATAAGTCCGAACAGCATTAAAGAAAAGTGAATCTCCGAGAAAATACCGGAGCATGCCAAGAACTGCTGCCCCTTTTTGATAGATAACAGCATAAGGATAATTATTCCTTGGCTTTGTATAACTCGGCGCTCCGTAAAGTGGTATTGTCGATCCACCTGATATCGCACCGGAAATATTGCCATGCTGATGTGACCAGTATTGTGTTTTGCCAAAAAAGCGTTCTTCGAAAAGTGATTCACAATATGTTGCAAACCCTTCATTAAGCCATGGATCATTAAAATCATAACATGTCACTTTATCACCCCACCACATATGCGAAAGCTCATGAACAGCAGTTGTACTGTTGGTATCAATCGCCTGATTGATAAGCGTGATCATTGTTTGATGTTCCATGGAGCCGATCGGAGCAACAACGTATCCAACTTTTTCGAATGGATAGGGAGCGAAAAGCGAATCAAAATAAACTAATCCCTCCACTACTCTTTTTTTCATTAAGGCGCGGAGTTTCGCAGTATCTTTTGCAAAACCATATACATCAAAGGGTATATTAAGCGTATTGGAAATTGTTAATTTCTCAAAAGGACCGAAAGCAAAGGTCAGAAGATACGTAACGATAGGATGCGAAACTTTCCATTCACAAAATGTAGTATACCCATCATTCCCAAGGGAATAGGCTGTTTGTAATCCGTTGGAAACTACAATACCGGATGTATCCGCATAAAATCGCAGCGTAACAGAATCGGCTTTATCATCCGGTTCATCATAACATGGCAACCAGTGGCGAGTACACGAGACATACGGCGCAGTAAAACCGACGCCCATTGCAAACATCATACCCCCAATATTTTGCACACCTCCCCAGGCGTTGCTTCCTCCTTCATTTACCCCTTTTCCATGATAATACGTTCTTAGAGTAAATATTGACCCATTATGATAATTTTTTGGAAATCCTGTAACGATATATGTCCCTGAAGCAGAATCCGTGATCTGCGTTGCCGAGCGAATACCATCGACAAAAACGCTATCGATCTGAAGAAATTTTGCATGTTGAAGAATAGATAACAGATCACTCACCGAGTTTGCTGTCATATCGACCTTACCTGCAATCGTATTTTGGACGCGGTTAAGCCATACCGTCGCATTATAATAGGTTACGTCATAACCCTTCGCAGATGAGATAGGAATATCCTGTGCTTTTATGACCGGTGCGGCCACGAGTAAAGCAAAGAACGCAACAAAGAATCCGGTAAATCGTAGCATAATCGCGAAAATAGATAAATCCACATTACCGAACTTAGAACTGCCTAAAAGAAGTTCTATACTCTTCAACAATAATGCAGAAGGAAATTACAACATCCGGGGCGCTTCAAAAACTTCCAACGCAGATCGTCGCTTCAAGCGATGAAATGCGTGAACTGCTCGGAGTCGTGCGTGCTGTTGCACCGACTCTTATCACTGTACTTTTGACGGGTGAAAGCGGAACTGGGAAAGAAGTTTTCGCGCGGCTTATTCACGATTGGAGTGGGCGAACGTCCGGACCATTCGTGACCGTCAATTGCGGCGCCATTCCTGAGGGACTCATTGAAAGCGAACTTTTCGGGCATGAGAAAGGCTCATTTACCGGAGCAACCGCTGAACGTAAAGGGTTTTTTGAAGCTGCAAAAGGGGGTACGATATTCTTAGATGAGATCGGCGAAATGCCGCTCTCGGCGCAGGTAAAACTTCTTCGAATTCTTGAAACAGGAAAATTCACGCGGGTTGGTTCTACTACAGAGAGATCAAGCGATGCACGTGTGATCGCCGCAACAAATCGTGATCTGGAATTAGAAGTGCGGGCAGGTAAATTCCGGGCTGATCTTTATTACCGGCTTCGCGCCGTCATGTTGCGTTTGCCGCCACTGCGCAATCGAAGAGAGGATATTCCATTTTTAATCGATAGTATTTTGCATGATCTTGTCGCACGTCACTCTCTTCCCCATTTACCACATCTTGAAAGCGAAGCTATCGAAGAACTAACTTCATACGAATGGCGCGGTAATATCCGCGAGCTTCGTAATACACTCGAGCAGCTTTCGGTAATGGCATTTAGCCCTGCAACGTCATCACAAGGTGTGATCACTTCAAACGATGTTCGCAGTATCTTACACCGTCACAGCGAAGCAGAATTCGGTTATCATAATGTTGCTCTTTCACCGATAGCGCATCCTCAGCCACAGCAATCAGAATTGGGATTGATCTACCGCGCACTTGTTGAGCTACGTAATGATATTTCAGAATTAAAAGAACGTTTGCAACCGTCAACCAATCATATTCCACTATCTCTTCCCCCAGGCTCTATAAACCATAATGGAATAAATAACGAACTCAATCTCAGTAAGCATGAAGAAGAAATGATTCATAGAGCATTACAACGTTTCGAAGGTGACCGCAGACTTGCTGCCGATGCTTTAGGAATAAGCGAAAGATCGCTGTACAGGAAATTAAAAGAATTTGAAGAGGAAAAAAAATAAATGAAAAAATTCTCCAACCTATCGGTTCTTTTCCTTATTGCTTCTTTATCCGGATGTTATTCCTTCACCGGAAGCAGCATTCCCACGGGTATAAAAAGCATTGCCATACCTCTTGCATCAGATAATTCAAGCTTTTCCCAGGCAACGATTCGCCAGGAACTTACTGATAAACTTGTGCAAAAATTCACGCGTGACGGATCGCTTTCAGTACGTGACCGTTCAGTTGCCGATGCCTTGCTCGATATTACGATCACCAGTATTACCGATCTGCCAAGCGGAGTTGCTACTGCGGGGGAGCAGCTAACGAATAAACGCATAACGATAACTATAGAGGCCACATATCGTGATCAGAAAAAGCAAAAAACATTCTGGGATAAAAGTTTTCAGCAAACTTCTGACTACCAGATATCCCAAGGATTAGACGGGCAAACTATTGCAATAAAAAATGCAGAAGATAAACTAACTAATGACCTGCTCTTAGGTGTAATTTCGAACTGGTGAATTCATCACGGTTCCAAAATCCTGTTTCCATCTTTCCTGTACTTTATTCCAATCGGTCTTGAAAATTATTTGGTAGCCAAAGTATATTCCGAAAGCAAACATTGCAAATCCGGCGAAGCGATTGATGATATGAAGAGTACGCGGCTTGAGTGATGTGCTCTTCTTAGAAAAATATTTTACGAGAGTAAAGAACCAGCCTGCCGTTCCTAACCCCGCTCCAACGGCAAATGAGATCGCATCGGAAACTCCGATGATCATCACACCCTGATTATGCCAGAATGCACTGATGAATATCCACTCCGGAACTCCTGCAACATTTGAAGCATAGAGAACAACACCAAGCGAGAACGAAGTGAAATAACTTGCCTTTTTCATCTTCATGCGGCCGACTGTTGCTTCTGCCTTTTTTTCCTGTTTCGTATCTTTTGCCGTCGGTTCAAATGGTTTTTCGCGCTGTTCCGAACCAAAGGATTTTATTCCTAAATAAATCAGGATTCCGAATCCCACAATTTGAAAACATAAGTTAACGATCGGCGAACGCAAAAGAAATGCGTTGATCTGCGTCGCTCCGCCGCAATAGATAATATCCATGAGCGCACCGCCTAAACCGACGACGAATCCATGCTTGTAACTATATTGAATGGTACGAGTTATCGCCGCCGCATTGGTTGGACCAATCGGCATTGAGATCAGCCAGCCGGAAACAAACCCTACAAGAAGTGCAATCAGCATATACAAAAATACGTCTTATTTTTTTACTAATATAAGTGTTCGCTCCATTTGACGAAGATGCTGGAGGTCATGGTCCGCCATAATATCGAGAATCCTGTATACATTCATTTCGCCATATCGGGAATGAACGCCAATACGCGAAATGTCTTCATCTGACAAGGACGTGATCAATTCAAGAGTCTCTTCCCTGGATTTCTGCCATTCCATAATACCTTCGAAATAATCCCGTTCGTTGTAATGATGTTCTATTGCTAAAACATCAGGGTTGATTTGCTGAAATTGCGGTTTCTCTTCATGCAGAAGTTGATGGATACGCCGCTGCCAAAGTTCTTCGACTTCAAGCAAATGATAGATGATCTCATTTGCGCTGAATGCCTTATCATTGTGTTTTTCCGACGTCAGCTCTGTCGGAAATTCTTCCGCATAATCTTTAACAATGTTGAATGTGCGGTTAAGTATTGAGAGTTTTTCTGGGTATCGCATAATGTGAGGAAATCTTTTTTAGGATTCTTTAGTTTCCTTTTCTGATTATTCACCTTTTGAGGCACACATGAAAAAGATCATTATTGTATTTATGACCTTGTTTCTTGGAGAAGTTTCCCTTTCTCAGGGCTTAGGTTGGGTTGTTCTTTCTCCAAATTTTTCTTCTGCAGAAGCTACATTTACTTCAGTTGACACAGGCTTCATCTTTCACTATGACACCTACAATGGTTATTACCCTTACATTGAAAGGACAATCGATGGAGGAAATAATTGGAAAGGATTGAAGGTACTAGATTCGGTGAATTTTTATAATGCGTATTTTGCTAATTCTCAAACAATTTTTTTGTGGGACAACTTCACCATTCTGCTTAAATCTATAAATGGTGGAAAAACATGGGATACAGTTAATGTTGGGTCAGACATTCAGCATATTGATCAAATCCATTTTCTTACTCCTTCTATATTCTTTATTACTGCTAATTCCAAACAAGGCACCATACTGCAATCCACATATAATTCTGGGGAAAACTGGGATAGAGCTATTCTTAAGGATTATAGTGGATTTGATAAAATATTTTTTAAAGATTCACTTCATGGGTTTGCAGTTGTATCAAGGGAATTTAGTATGTGCGGCATCGAGTCCTATCTCTTGGAGACTGTAGATGCAGGAAAAAATTGGACCCTTCGAGAAAGTAATTATCATGGCGGATGTCCAATCTATCACGGTAATTCCTGGTTGAGTTTTGAAGAAAAAAATGTTTCCACTTGGACGGAAGATTTTTCTCTCAGAGGATCTTACCAGGTATTTCAAAATAATAATGAGTCCATCACATCATTATCTTTTACTACTGATTTAGTCGGTTATGCAACATCATACGAGGGAAGGATTTTCAAGACGATAGATGGTGGAAAAACTTGGTCTGTACAATCAACTCCTTCTCAATATACCCGTGCTAGTAAAATTACAGCAACTTCTGAGAAAATTGTGTATGCAGTAGGAGAACATATTTTAATTAAAACGACTGACGGTGGTGGATCATTGATAGGAAGTGCTGTGCCTGCTAACACTGAGAAAAGTTATTTTTATTTGGCTGTTTATCCCAATTCTTCTATCTCTGAATTCCGTTTCTCAACTCTTGAAGCCCAAAAGATATTTCAGATATACGATATTTTGGGGAAAGAGCTTTTCCATACATTAATACCGGCAGGTGAATCGAAGCTTCAGATTAATCTTCAAACATATAATCCAGGAGTATTTTTTGCCCGGCTCGGAAATAATACCGTTAAATTAATAAAAAATTGAGTTCTATTATTCCTCTTCCGATTGCCTCAATTTTTCAAGCACGGAAAAATCCTCAAGCGTCGTCGTATCGCCTTTCACATTCCCTGTCGAAGCAAGTTCACGAAGTAATCGGCGCATGATCTTCCCGCTCCTTGTCTTGGGAAGTGCATCGGTGAAATGAATATCATCAGGTCTGGCAAAACCGCCGATCTCTTTTGCCACATGCTCTCGCAGTTCCCTCTTCACTTCTTCACTGCCCAATGAACCTGATTTTAAGGTAACAAATGCTACAAGCGCCGATCCTTTTATTTCATCCGGTCTTCCAACAACAGCAGCTTCTGCGACGCTTTTGTATGCAACAAGTGCACTCTCGACTTCCATTGTGCCGATACGATGCCCACTGACATTGATGACGTCATCAACTCTGCCCATGATCCAGAAATATCCGTCTTTATCACATCGTGCGCCGTCACCCGTAAAATAGATGCCGGGGAATTCGGAAAAATATTGTTTTTTGAATCTCTCAGGATCTTTATAAATTCCGCGCAGCATCCAGGGCCATGGTTTGCGCAATATAAGAAACCCTCCTTCATTGGGCTTCACAGGTTTTCCTTCTTTCGTAACGACTTCAGGCTCAATACCAAAGAATGGTTTTGTTGCAGAACCGGGTTTTGTCGCAATCGCTCCGGGAATCGG
>JANYLL010000208.1 GCA_025357895.1 Ignavibacteriota bacterium | reverse complement strand
GCGCCGCGAAACGCATAGATGGATTGCGCATCGTCTCCGACGACGGTAAGATTTTTATGATGATGCGAAAGCATCTTCACGATCATATATTGTGCTCGATTCGTATCCTGGTATTCATCAACAAGTACGTAACGGAATTTGCGCTGATAATTTTCGAGCGTTTCTTTATTGTGCATCAATAGCTCGATCGTCTTGATGAGAAGATCGTCGAAATCCATTGCATTCGCTGCCTTAAGCTGCTTCACATATTCGTGATAGACTTCCGATACTTTTTCCGTGAAATATTCACGCGCAAGATTTTCATATTCATTCGGGGAGATAAGCTGGTTCTTCGCGCTTGAGATACGACTTCTGACGGCATTAGGATTGACCTGATCTCGGGGGATCCGAAGCTGCTCCATAATACGCTTAATAAGCGAAAGCGAATCATCGCTATCATAAATGCTGAAGCTTTTTGTATATCCTAGCAGCTCGGCGTGGCGGCGCAGCATCCGCGCAAAGACGGAGTGAAACGTACCCATCCATAGTTCGCGCACATATTCTTCCCCAAGAAGGGAAGCGATGCGCTCTTTCATTTCGCCCGCGGCTTTATTGGTGAAGGTCAGGGCAAGAATTTCCCAAGGGCGGTTGCCCTGTTCGAGCAGATAGGCAATACGTGTCGTCAAAACTCGCGTTTTGCCGGAACCAGCGCCGGCGATGATCATCGTCGGTCCATCAGCGCCGGTGACGGCTTCAAGTTGTGCGGCATTCAGCCCTGCTAAGAGTTTTGACATGGGTACTGCTAACAACGAACAGGCTTCGAAAATAACAGAAATATTTTTAAAACCAAAGGTTAGTTAAAGTTAAAGCAGAGGGCGACAAATAGTTGGTCGTAATGACAATATGAGAGCTTTATGTCTTGCTTAATCCAAGTTTTTTTAATTGAGCAGAGGGAGTTGCAGTTTTATGACGTAAGCCATATTCTTGTTTTGAAGCGAGTTCGTGCGCTTGGTCATAGGTCAATCCTTTTTGTTTCATCAATTGGCATTCTACGTACTCATGCCACAAGACAAATCTAATTTCTGTTTTGGCTAAAGCATCGGCAATCCAAATTTCCCCTTCAGGGATCCAATGATAGACTGAGGGGTTACCGCCATCGACAAAATCTATCTTGTACAAATCCTGGACAAGTTCTTGATTGACCATATATACAGTATATCCCCTGAAATCTTTCAAATATTTTTTATATATTTCATTTGGCGGATGGGGGTGCTGAGATGTCTCATGCATGACGGGATGCTGTGATGGGCTTGATGATCTGGGTGGAGGGATTTCGTCATATCTGGCGCGCATTTGTTTTTCGTACCGTAAGGATAGATCATAAGCTCTGCCGCTTGAACTTCCGGATTTCAATAACTCATATCTTCTTAAACAATTCAGGATGTAAAACTCACGTTCTCTGACAGTCTCTTTTTTTGAGATCCAAATTTGATTTTTAGGAATTATATCTGGAAAATCATCATGAATCGCAAAATTTGTAAATTCTTCATGTGATAAAGAAGTATTTCGTATAGCAAAATCATTTACCAGATAAATTGAATATTCGCCTATTTTGCGAAGGAATTTAATGTCCTTCTTAATAATTTCCTTTTTAACGTTTTTTTTTGCCTTTGCCATTGTATTGACTGACGATGATATTTTATATTAATTATCAGCTATGAGAGAACAAATCAAATATATCGTTTAATTCATCGCGCAATATGCTCTCATGTTATCGTACGCTATCTCTTCTCTTCTCTTTTGGCGGCATGGGCAGCGGCGGCGGCATTCCGAGATTCTGAGTTGGCGAGGAAAAAGCAGGAGCGTTGTTTGGATTTTCGAATGTGCTGGATGGTGCGTCGATAATAGGCAGAAGAATACTATAGTTGACAAGATCCTGATCGCTTTCGAAGCCATGACCGCGCGTAATGCGTCCGGTTTTTTCCGTGATGCGAACGAAGGCATCGGAATGCAATTTATGATTATTATTATCCCAAAGCAAAGAATCGGTTTCAACAAGTGTTCCGGAATCACTGAGAACCCTGACACTGTCGTACGCAGTCATATTTTTTGTGTTATCATCAATATACGCTCGGTGAGAAGTGAGGACGCTTGAATGATTCGCCTCGCGATCAAAGAAATCAACATGCACCGCAGAATCAAGGAATGTATGTCTCTTTTGTTCGAAAACGCGCACGCCGCTGGCATTCATCACGGCACGGACTTTTCCGTCGCTTGAAAATGACATTCTTGTATGAGCCGATGTCTGAGAGGGAAGTTCATCGGAGGAAGTTAGCGAGGCTGTAGACGGCTTGACTTCGTTGGAGCCGCAGGAGGCGAGAAATGAAATAAATAATGTCATTGCGAGGAGTCGCATAACGACGACGAAGCAATTCCCTGAGGTTATATAATCAGCCTCAGGGGATTGCCACATCGGGCTAAAGCCTATGCTCTTGTATCGCATACCCTCGCAATGGCATGATTTAATCTGACTCTTCACTTTCATTTCCCAAACAATTTCTTAAATATACTCTTCTTCTTTGTTTCAGTTTCAAAGCTAATTCCTGTTGTGTCAAATTTACGGCTTGCTTTCTTATCGTATTCGAATAGCGCTTTGATGTATTCACTATCGCTAAAATCATTGATTCGTTCGAAAAATGTTGCGGGACGACTGATTAGTTTGGCATCGCGGATATGTTTTGTGCGCAGTAATTCATCGTAAAAAGAAGTAAGAGGCAATAATTGGTTAAATCCTGAATTAGCATGATGCAGCCAAAGAACTTTTTTTGCCGGCGATATTGATAAGACGTACAGGGCCGAACCTGTTTTATCGCGGAGGACTATTTCTTTTACCGGTTTTCCTGTTGCGGGACAAACATCGCCGGGTTTCCAATATGAGTAGCACCAATTATTTTCAATGGCAGCGGATTCCGGTATTGGGAAAATGCCTGAGAACTGTACTTCAAGCTGATCATCAATATTAAAATCATGTACACTGATCGAATGTTTAACGCCATTCATATCACATTCACCATAGGCAACAACAGGCGGCATTCCGAGAGCAAGATCGATCGATGATCTTTTTTTGTCCAAGATGAGATTTCCTTCTCCCCACCTGCCTTCGCCCATGACTTCTGATATAGTAACAAAATCACAGTAAGATTGATACGCAATCTTATCTTCAGGCAGCAGCCATAGCAGCAATTTTTTTTCTTCTGGAGAAAGTGGTCGTGGATAAGACATGCATTTATTATGAAAGCATTTTACGAATAGATTCTTCAGATCTGCGCATCAGATCCACTTCACGCTCTCGATCATTTTCTATTTGCGATGATACTTCAAGCGGCGCTCCGATAGAAACAAATATTTTTTTATTTGAAATGGGAAGTGTTTTCGATCGGGACAAAAATTCAAATGAACCACTTATTGCAACCGGAATAACTTTCGCGCCGCTTTCATATGCCATGTGAAATGCGCCGCGCTTGAACGGCTGAAGTTTGCCTGTATGACTTCTTGTTCCTTCGGGAAAAAGAAGAACAGATCCGCCTTCACGAATTATATCGGCTGCATGAGTTAGAGATTTTCTTGCTTTTATCGCATTACTGCGGTTGATAATGATATAAGGACTTACAAGCAATGCCCAACCCCAAATTGGAATTCTTGTTAGGGTATGGCGAAAGATCAGCCGGATCCCCATTGGTATTGCTGCGATTACAATAGGAACATCGGTGTAGCTGGAGTGATTGGCAACGAAAATATAATGCTCACTTTTCTTAATATTTTCCAAGCCGAGGACAGTTTGTTTTACTCCATAGATAAGAAGAAATATTTTAGACCAGATTCGGGTAATCCATAAATAAACACTGCCGCTCCTATCAAGAAGAGCGGCAGGGACTGAGACAACTGATAGAACGATCGTTACGGCAAGAAAAATGATCGTTGCAACAATGCTGCGGATCACGTTATTTTGCAGCCGATGCGATACCCGAGTAATTGATGTTGCTGGCGACGGATTTCAGTTCGTCCAATGATGCACCATTATTTGCTTCGATTACAACAAATACGCGATCATTGACAACGACTCCGACTGTACCTGTATTGGATTTCTTTTTCCAATCTATCCAGCCCGGATTGCCGCCGAATTTTTCCGAGTGCATTGATTCTTCGTTCGTCTCAAGACTCATATTCATCATTGCTGAGTATGCCATGCTAAGACCGGCTATGTAATTATAATCCATAATGGATACAGTAATGCGCTTATCACCATTTTCATAGGATTGATTTGCATGCGAATATTTTGCACCTTGCATTTCCATTTCCATAGTTTCAGGCTCACCTTTAGCGGTGTATCCTGATACGGAGGGAAGAAAGCCAGCAAGTGTTTTTGAAGGAATTGCAACACCCGGCGTTTTACCGGATGCTGTTCCGGCAGCCATATTCTGTGCTGTTTGCTGCATTGAATTTGAAGTTGTTGTTGTGGATGTCTGATCCGTAGTCTTTTGCGAATCATCCAGTTTTTTTGAACAACTGGAAATACTTAGGATGAGGCATCCGGCCAGAAGAAGAGATTTGATTTGGTACGATTTCATATTTTTTGAGTTAATGAATGAAAAATATATGTTTTCCGATCTTCAAAAATACTACATAAATCCGGCATGCTCGAAAAGAACCTTACCAAGATAGAAGAGCATCATGCCAATAAAAACTAAAACCGGAGCTTTGCGGCCGCGTGTTTTATTAATTTCCGGAATAAGATCGCATGCACCAACATAGAGTGCAGCACCTGCGCTGAATGCAAAAAGAAATCCGATTAACGTTTCATCGAAGTTAACAAAAAGAAAGACAAATAATGCTCCGAGTATTGTCGAAAGACCCAAGATAAATCCTGCATTCATTGTTTCTTTTCTCGAACGATTCCCGGCGACCATTACGCTGGCAACTGTAAGTCCTTCGGGGATCTTATGCAAAAGTACTGCGACGCTGATAAGTACTCCCATAGCAGGCTTTGCACTCGATACAGCAGCGATCGCCATTCCGTCGAAGAAGGCATGAAGCGTCAATCCTCCGACAGCTCCAAGTGCGGAGGAATGAGCGATGCCGGAATGATGATGTGTCTCCTCGCCAAAATGAAAATGCGTGACAAGCGTATGCTCAAAAAAATGCAATACAGAAAATCCTATAAGCATAGCTATAACCGACTGATCCGGGTTGGCTGTCAGATGAAAACTTTCCGGGATCAGGTCAAGAAAAACTAAGGCGAGCAGGAATCCAGCGCCGAGAGCAAGCAGTGTCCGCTCCCAATTGGATGGGAATCGCTTTACATTGAGCGCCAGCATACCGCCACCTATCTGCGCGGCTGCTGCAACGATGCTTAAGATAATACCGAGAAACACTATGACAATTAAAAATTAATGTAAAATTAAAATTCAGAGAAAAGAATAATGCCGATACACTGTACTAATGATTTATACAAATATACGGGAGATTGATGCAGGGCTCAGTTCTTCTTTCTTCCCTTCAAAAAATTCTTTCCGTCTTCGATACCTCGCAAAACCATAGCAGAAGCTGACAGAGGTACTTCCTGCTTCATGATCCTGTATGCAAGAAGCGCCTGTACGAGCATTGATACTCCGAAAGCTATTGCTGCACCGATCATGCCAATGGTTGGAAGAAGTATAACCGCAAGAATAATATTTATTACAAGCGAAGCAGCAATTGTTTGAAATACTTCGCGGACTTTTCCCATGCCGACAAGTGCCGACATTCCGACCATCGTCACCGGCAGAACGAAGCCGCTTACAATAAGAACACGGAATACATTAATACTTTCATCAAATTTGCCTTTATATAGTATCTGAAAAAGAAGCGGTGCAAATATAATAAGAAGTATACAAAGGGGGATCATCAGGAGATAGAGAAAGCTTGTAGCCTTTTCGATTATTTTTTTCAGTGTTGCGTGATCACCGCTTGCATGATATTTACTGGATGCAGGAAAGACAAATATTCCTTGTGTATCACGAAGCACATCGAATCCCTTGAAAAAGAATTTTGCGACCTGATAATTTGCTAATGCTTCTACGCCTAAGAATGCTGGGACAAGCAAGCTATCGAGATTTTGCTGGAAGACATGCACAGAACCGGTCAATGTCTGGTATCTTGTAAAGTGAAATATTTTCTTGAGCATTGGCTTTGAGAACCTGAATCTCCAACTGAGATCATTACGCACAAGGATTACCGAAAGCACAGAACTTACTGCCCCGCTAATGATCGTTATCCCGATGACATCACTTGCCGTATGTAATTTATCCATGAAGGCAAAGATGGTTATGACGATACTTGATCCACCAAAATTTACCAGATCGGTAAAAAAAAGATTCTTTGTATGAAAACGCATTTGAAATATCTTGCTGGTGACAACACGAGGAATGGTCACAATAACAAGAAAAACTAAACTTGGGATCAGCTTTGGCAATGCAGCGCTATTAAGCAAATAGGAAGCAGTGCCCGGAAAGACAATAAGCAAGCCAAGTGATACAGCAAGGAAGGCAAAGAAGAGCAGTGAAGTAGCAGT
>JANYLL010000180.1 GCA_025357895.1 Ignavibacteriota bacterium | reverse complement strand
ACCAACGACAAGACGCTTATAAGAATTGATCGTCGGATTCAAGATCGCATTCATTGCCTTGATATGCTTCAGCTGCCCGGCGATATATTGTTTTGCAAGATCGGAAAGCTGGTATTCACCTTTCGCATCGTGCATCAGATTCTTTTTTCCATCAGGTGAGAAAAGTGATTGATGAACGTGCATTCCTGAGCCATTAATGCCGGCAATGGGCTTTGGCATGAAGGTACAATGCAGATCATATTGCATAGCAATAGATTTTAGGGTGTACTTCATCATCATCACAATATCGGCGCAGCGCAACGCACCGTCATACTTAAAGTCTATTTCATGCTGCCCGATAGCAACTTCATGATGCAGCGCTTCAACATCAATACCAAGTTCATGTAATGCAAAGGTCATCTCTTTGCGAATTTCGGTGCCGAGATCGGTGGCTTGATCGAAATATCCGGCAGAGTCATGAGGCAGAGGAGTGAGTGTTCCATCTTCTGCTTTTTTGAATAAGAAAAATTCCAGTTCTGGTCCAGTATTAAATTGATACCCTGCTTTAACTGCACGGGCGATCTGACGTTTCAAGATACCGCGCGGATCCCCGGCGAATGGCTCACCATCGGGCATAAACACGTCAGCAATGATGAGAGCCGTTACTGCGCGGCTATTTTTCGACCATGGAATTACCTTGAAGGTGTCGAGATCTAGTTTAAGATACATATCCGATTCAGAGATTCTGGCAAAGCCCTCGACGGATGAACCGTCGAACCAGACGTTCGAGTCGATGGCATCAGGTAATTTTGAGATCGGAATAGTGATACCCTTCATAACTCCGAGAATATCAGTGAAGAGCACATTGATGAATTGTACATTTTGCTCTTTTGCAAGGGCAAGTGTTTGTTGTTTCGTCATAGTTAGTAAGAAATAATTAAGTGAAAAAAATTATTGTTTCAACTCCTCGATAGGAATTGCAGATGTCTCTTTCGGTGATGAAAGTACAACATTCGTCCGTGTTTGCTTCACGCCTTTCCATGATTGAATCACTGAAAGAAGTTGTTCTAAAGTCGACGTATTCCACGTTCGCACTTTTAGCAAATGCGATCCGTCTCCGGTGACGGCATGGACTTCCATGATCTCTGGATGCTTCCTTGCTGATTCCAGAAAAGCAGGGTAGAGAGTACTTGATTCGACAGTGACAAAAATAAATGCAGCAACATCTAAGCCTGTTAATTTCGGATCGAGTTTTGCATGATAGCCTTCGATAATTCCGCGCTCTTCTTCAAGCTTGCGAAGACGTTCGCTGATCGCCGGAATGGATAGCCCGATCGCTTCGGCAAGCGCATTACGTTTGGTGCGACCTTGCAATTGCAATTGCAGCAAAATTGCGAGGTCGATCTCATCAAGTCCTAAATGAGATAAGGAAGGCGTATTTCGATGATTTTTTTTAGGCAAAGCCATAAAAAATTGGTTTTATATAAGACTTTCGTAACTTTGTAGTGCAAATATACGACATTTCTTTTATAAGGTTTCCAAATGCATTAACTTTAATAAATAAGGTTTAAGCTATGATTGACTTGCGTTCTGATACGGTAACGAAGCCCAGCGAGGCAATGCGGCATTTTATGGCACAGGCTCCGGTCGGCGATGATGTCTTTGATGAAGATCCGATGGTGCATGAACTTCAGCAGGAAGTTGCAGCGCTTTTAGGTAAGGAAGCTGCACTCTACTGTCCCAGCGGATGCATGACAAATCAACTTGCAGTAAATATCCAGACTCAGCCCGGAGATGAAGTGATCTTAGAAGCTGATGCACATATTTTTAATTATGAAACGACGGCAGCAAGTTTTCTTTCTCGTGTGCAGCTTAATCCGGTCAGAGCAAAAAGCAAGGGGATCCTTACTATAAATGATGTCGATGATGCAATTCGCGAACCTGCCTATTATATGCCCATAAGCAGACTTCTTGTTATTGAGAATACGCATAACCGGGCTGGAGGTACTATTTATACTATCGATCGCGTAAAGGAATTATCGGAATTCGCACGCAGCAAAGGATTATTGATGCATCTTGATGGCGCAAGACTTTGGAATGCCTGTGCTGCAACCGGAGTATCACCGAAGGAATATGCACAGCATTTTGATACAGTTTCCGTTTGCTTTTCGAAAGGACTTGGCGCGCCAGTAGGAAGCGCTATCTGCGGTACAAACGAACATATCACGAAAGCCCGAAGAATGCGAAAGATCTGGGGCGGGGGAATGCGGCAAGCAGGTATAATCGCAGCAGGTGCGCTCTTTGCACTTCGTAATAATCGTGAACGAGTAAAAGATGATAATACTAAAGCTCATAAATTTGCTGAGATCATTGCAAAGAATGCTAAAAATGCGACTATCGACATGGAAAGCGTTGAGTCGAACATTGTTCTGATCGATCTTAAAGTGAAGAATCCGGATGTTTCAAAGATACTTTCCGATCTTACCGTAAAAGGAGTTAAGCTATCACAAGGCAAGAAAACATCATTGCGTGCAGTAGCACATCTTGATGTAACGATAGAAGAATGCGAGAAAGCGGCCGGTATTGTTGCTGAATATTTATCCTGATATGAGAACGGAATACAACGAAGCGGATTATTCTTACACGACGAATTACCGAGTGCGTTCACATGAATGCGATAGGCAGGGAGTCGTTCATAACTCGCGGTATTTGGAAATTCTTGAAGTTGCTCGAATCGAATTTTGCAGGGATATTTTAAAGATACCTATGGATGCCGGGACTTTTGCCTCGCATCATAAATTCTTTTTCGCACGTAATGCAGTAAATTATTTTTCTCCGGCACAGTTCGATGAAGAGCTTGTGATCTATACCCGCGTTCCGAAGATAGGGAAGACAAGTGTAATGATCCAGCAGATCATAAACCGTGTGAAAGACGGTTCGAGAATTTTAGAATGCGAATCGGTGATGGTATCGGTTGATGAAAAAACAAACGAGCCAAAGGATATTGACGAATCGCTTCGTAAACTGATTACTGGTGCGGAATAATTTATTCGAGAAAGCAGTCTGGTTTGTATTCGGAACTGCAATTGTTCTGCAGTTCATCATGCCATTTGTTTATCCGATAACAGGGTATGATGCTTGGATTCACTTGAATTGGCTTGAGCAATTTCCACGGCTATTCCGTGAAGGTAATCTTTATCCTCGCTGGATGCCTGATTCATTCTGGGGATTCGGTTCACCGGCATTTTACTTCTATCCGCCGTTAACCTATTGGTGCGGCTCCCTTGTTTCGTTTATCAATCCTTCGCCTGTTTTTATTTATCAAACCCTCGGACTTCTTGGTACGATCGCTTCGGTTTGGACTTGTAATCTCTACTTACGATCTATTGTAGTAAGTAAGCGCTCAGCATTAATGGGTGCATTGGTCTATGGAGTGTTCCCATATCGTTTTATTGATCTTTATCTTCGCAATGCACTTGGAGAGCACATTGCTTTCGTTTTTTTGCCGCTGATCTTTCTTACGGTTGAGATAGCATTAAATGAAAGCCGGAGAAAGGCTTTGTTACATTCGGTAATTATATCGGGAATAGCATGGGGAGGATTATTTCTTGTCAATATTCCTACTGCTATGATTGTGATAGTTATTACTCCTGTCTATTGTATCATCCGCGCTTACGATAAAAAAAAATATGTAAGGCTTGTCCTCCCACTTTCCGGAGCCTTCCTTGGTGTTCTGATTGCAATGATTTATTTATTACCGATGGTATCATATCTACCATTTATCAAACTTTCTCATTTATGGGATTTGCAGACTTGTGACGGGAATTCCGGATATAGTTTAATTGACATCTTCAATGGAAAAAACCGATATTTTTATATTGGACTGAATTTATCACTTTTTATTGGAATATGGCTTGCACATAGATTTTATCTGCGAACGAAAGATTTTGGTAGTAGAAAAATATCCTCTGTGTTTTTGATATTGCTTTGTACAGCAATCTTTCTCCAGATCCCTTATCTTTCATACTTTGCAAATATTCCATTAAAGTTTATTCAATTTCCTTATCGCTGGAATATCCTGATCGTACTTGCCTCGTCAGTATATATAGCTTTATATTTTCAAAAAGAAGAAAAAAAACTTTCGCAGTGCTTTGTCATTTTTTCTTCGATAGTTACGATCATCCTTGCTTTCGGTTATTTTATTACAATGGATGGATTTCATTGGCAATATAAGCATATCCCCGGACATATTGATCCACCTGAATATGTAACTCCATCCGTAGATAAAGCGAAAAATTCTTTCAAAAACCATGAGAAAGACGGTCTAATACTTACGACGAGCGATTCATTGCACATTCATATTTTATCCGCAACATCAAGAAGGATTCGATTTACTGCGGAAAATATTGGCTCTGGCGACAGCGTAGTAATTTTTCATAAGATGAGTTTTCCGACATGGGAACTAAGATCTTTAGGCGCTGGAAGTGGACTTCAGTTTGTGGATTCAATCGGACGAGTTATTGTATTACTCGAAAATGAAAAACATCAATCGGGTCAGCTTGAATATAGCCTTGAACTCGAGAAAAAACCTATTGAGAAAACCGGAGAATTAATCACCTGTCTGGGTTTGGCTATTCTTTCCGTTATGGTTCTAATCATAATTTCTTCGCGAAATCCAAAAGCTTCTTAACGATTGCCATCGTTGGTGCCTCGGCGTAGTAGCGCAGAAGAGGTTCAGTGCCGGAAGTTCGAATCATTAACCACGCTCCGCCATCAAGAAGATATTTGAATCCATCTGTTGTATTCGTACCGATCACTTTTAATCCGCCAATGGAAGTAAATCCTTTTTTTGCTTTTTCAAGAACTTGTTTCTTGCGATCATCGGTCGTATGAAAATCGTAACGTTCGTATTCATGAGCGCCATATTCCTTTTCCAGATCCTTTACGAGAGAAGCAAGTGATTTCTTATAATGCGCGCAAATTTCTGCGAGGAGTAAGCCGTTAAATAATCCATCACGTTCAGGAATATGGATAGAGGGAATGCCGATGCCGCCGGATTCTTCGCCGCCGATAAGGACATTGCCTTTTAGCATAAATTCTGTGATGTACTTAAAGCCAACAGGAGTTCTCTGTACTGGAAGTTTATACTTTGCGCACATTTTATCAATCATCGAAGTTACGGAAAGACTTACGACAACCTCGCCTTTCTTCTTTCGTACTTCAACAAGATATTTTAAGAGCAGGCAGAGAATCATCTGCGAGCTGAAGAAATTCCCGAATTCATCAATAGCACCGATGCGATCGGCATCACCATCGGTAACGATGCCGATGTCATAACCGGCTTCGACGACGAAATTTGCAAACTCTTTTGTATTTTGCGGAAGCGGTTCAGGTGGCGTTCCGCCAAAGCCTGGATTCCATACGTTATGTAAGATTGCCGCATCCGGTAGTAGATGTTCTAAGGTTTCAATACCAGACCCATACATCGGATCGTAAGCAATACGCAGTTTTGATTTCTGTAGTAATGGAAGATTTACTAATTTTCTCAATTCGTCAATATAGATCTTCTTTGCATCAAGCGGAATAATTTGCTTGCTCTTTACAAGACCATCATAGCTAGCCAGCTCTTTAGAAATTTTTATTTTACCGGAAGTGATCGCATCGCAATTCTTTTCGATCACTGCGATAGCATCTGGAAACGCCGCGCCTCCATACCAGCCTTTGATCTTATATCCGTTATATTTTGCAGGATTATGTGAGGCTGTGATCATTACTCCGCCGGCAAGCTTTTTCTTAACGATGGCAAGTGATGTTGCAGGCGTAGCAACTATAGTCGTAGCAAGGTAAACTTTTATCCCTTGGGAAGCAATAACACGTGCAGCAAGTTCTGCAAAGTCACGGCTTCCGAAGCGAGCATCGTAGCCGATAAATATTCCGCTCTTTACCTGCTTCTGAGTTTTGAAGTATTCAGCAGTTGCATAAGAGACTTTTGCAACATTCTCAAATGTATAATCCTGTGCGATAACATCGCGCCAGCCGTCTGTTCCGAATTTTATTGGCATAGTATTCCAAATTGTTTATTCAATAAATTTAATTTCTCTCCTTCGGTAATATCCCGAGTCGTGCGGATATTATTTTCCAAAATAATCAGGCTATTGCCGCTTATGGTTGTTCTTCCATTTTTTGTATAGATCGCAGCCAGTGGTTTGGTAATAGATGGAGATTCGGGAGACGTTTCATGAAAGAGGCACATCGCCTCAAATTCCTGAAGAACTCGAGGTTTTAATGTAAAAAGATATTCAACCTTCCATACATCATTTTCGAATCTCGAAAAAGCGTAGTCTTCATTTACCACAATGCCGACTTTTGATGTGCCAAGTGAATCGGTTCTTGGTTCAGATGTAAGTGGCATCGGAGTTGTGCTAAAGTTAGTGAATCCAACATCGACAATATAATCCTCTTCCAAATGTACAACTAGCGTCATGTGATCGAACTCAGGTCCAAAA
>JANYLL010000179.1 GCA_025357895.1 Ignavibacteriota bacterium | reverse complement strand
TCCGCAGAAGTATTATCACACGAGGCAGGAAGCTGCCATGAGTATTTTCGAATACATTGAAATTTATTATAATCGGCAGAGAATGCACTCGGCGCTGAACTATCAGACACCCGAAGACTTCGAAGCCACTTTTTCTTCAACTAGCGCAGAACAAAAAATTAACTGTCTATAAAATCGGGGGAAGTCCAAAGCTTAAAATGGGCAAGTTGAGGCTTAATTGAAACCTTTTTCCGTTTTTTTTATTTATACATAGTCGCATTACATTAATTTTAGAAAATAGAAAGATATAGAAGTATGAAACAATCCAGAATATTTGCCTCCGTATTTGCTCTTGCTGCCATTGTGGCAATCTGCTTACATAAACTGCCGGTATCTGGCAATCAGCAAACAGTTACCCAAGCCGGTTTCTTTTCGCCGGTAGATACTGCGAAGCCAGCACCGGTAAAGAATGCCCAGATCAAGGTGAATGAAGAAACGCATGAATTTGGCAAGATCGAGCAGAATACCATTCAGACGACAACCTTTATTATCGGCAATACCGGTACCGATACGTTGGAAGTTTTCAGCGCAAATCCGTCCTGCGGCTGTACAGCTTCATTCCCCGGCAAAAAACGCATTCCGCCGGGAGATACATCACAATTGAAGATATCCTTCGATCCGCATAATAAGGCAGAAGGCGATATGACAAAGACGATCACCGTCGTCTCGAATTCCAAGACCGATCCGCAGAAGATCCTTCGCATTCATGGACAGATCTATAAATCAAAGCTTGCTCACTCAGGAGGCATGATGCATCTTGATGGAGTATTCCAGGGCAATTGCGCATCATGCCATGTCGATAAAGGCAAAGGCGAGCTCGGTGCAAAGCTTTATGAAGCCGATTGCGCCATCTGCCATGGCTCGAAAACAGATAATAAGCCCGGACCGGATATCACTGCCGAAGCGATGATGCATCACTCAAATCATGAGTGGAAAGAGATCATCGCCGAAGGAATTGATAACTCCAATATGCCTGCTTTCGGATTGAAACATAAAGGACCGCTTAATGAAGAAGAGATCGCATCACTTGTCGATTATCTCGGAGCGTTCAAGAAGAACTTAGCCCGCGAAAAACAATTGAAATCATCTACCGGTGGTGCGCAAGGTTCGCAAATGAAGTAGGAGTCTTTAGTTATTAGTCGTTAGCAGAAATTGTTTGCTAACGACTAATGACAAACGACTGTTTCCCCCCATGCCTCTTTCCCGACTGAATGCATCCCTTCTTTTTTTCGCTTTTAGCTTTTAGCTTTTCGCTTTTAGCTTGGGCTCCAGGCTTTTCCCAATCCCTTCTTCCTGAATCTTCGGTTTCATCTTCGCTGAGTAATTCTATCGTCGGCTTGCCCTCGGAAATTTCTTTTGCTCTTAATCCTTCAGGGTCCCGTGCCGATTCTCTTCATACCCTTCACACTTCACTGAACTATACGCCTTTTGTCGGCGGATTGAAAGATGCAAACCAAAGCTCTGCTGAAGGAATATATTATTCGTCATTCATAAATTCTTCTTTGGCGATCGGAGCAACGAAATTTCATCTCTCCATTCGGCGGAACATTCGGAATAAATTCAAATAGCGCACAAAATGAAAACGGATGGTATATCGGCTCGAAGTTCTTCTTAATTCCTGAGAGGTTTTGGTTTTTTGGCTCTGCTAATTTTTCAAAAAGTATCAGTAGTTCAACGGGAGAAGTTCGCTATTCCAATATTCTTTTAGGAAGTAAATATAGATTGCAATCATTTCCGCTTCATCTCGCGCTGCAATTTAGAAGTTACGGAAAAGGAACGGCGTTCGCATTGGTGAACGATACGTTGGCAAAAAGATCAATTCTTCTATAGGTAAATATTTTAAACCGACTCCGATTAAATTACCATTATCTTTCGATGGTGACTGTTGGAATCCGGCGCGAAGGGACACCGTGATCATTTTAGTCAGATCAGCATCGGCATCGAAAAGAATTGATCTTTTTGCCAACGTATCGTTCACCAGTGCGAACGCCGTTCCTTTTCCGTAACTTCTAAGTTGGAGCGCGAGATGAAGCGGAAATGATTGCAATCTATATCTACTTCCTAAAAGAATATCGGAATAGCGAACTTCTCCAGTTG
>JANYLL010000014.1 GCA_025357895.1 Ignavibacteriota bacterium | reverse complement strand
TTTCATAACCGGGAAAGAAATCGGAAATCACAACTCCTTCATACCCTGTAAGTAATTCAGCTACAAAGTTAGCTGACCTGAACTGTGAGTAATGGTAGAAAACAGAATGCGTTGTAGCAAACACCCAGACATAACCCGATTCTCCCGATAGCTTTATTTGAGTCTCATCAATATGAATGACTGGGCTCTTCAAGACAATTTCTTTAACATACTCCGCCTCTGGTTGCCAGCGTTTATCCCACCATCTGTATTTATTCATTACGAGATAGGTAGGTGCAATCCATATTCCAAACTCCTCTTGGATTAGCCTGCTGATCATCTCATTACTCATCCGGTAATTGACGTAACAATTGACCGCGAAGGCGAATAAGTTATCTCCATAATGCATCATTCGCAGATTACGGTTATTATTCCTACTGCCACAGGAAAGACAATCTGCGTATCCTGTCTGATACTCGATGACGTGTTGTTTGACACCTGTGCGAGTAAACTTCAGATCGGTCTGTATGACCTTTGATAATTTTACGCCTTGGCGCAATTTGTTCTCGCCGCAATCCAGGCACTTAGCAAGAGGAGGCGCAACGATCACTTCATGTATCTTTTTTGGTTGCCAGACCATGAGTCCTTTACTTGTTCGTTTAGGCTTACGACTCAAGGACTTTGACTTCGGCGATTGTTTCTTTACTCCATTTCGCCAATAAATTTTATCTCGTTGGTAATTAAAATATGATGCCTTACTGATATACTCATAATCTTCTCCAAATTCTTCATTACTATGAAGGTGATATGGAGAATGTCTCTTCATTTTTGTGACGTGCTGAACATTCTCTTGATCCGCTCCTTCGGCAAGCTGGCAAAACCATTGATGCACCACATGAAGCGCTTTGCAGTCATCATGATTATATTCTAATAGCTTATCTTTCCAGAATTGCAATCCTGTCTCTTCCCATTGTTTGTGCCAGCTTATGCTTGTATAGCCGTCGGCATTAACGTCCGTCCACTTAAAGCCTAAAAATCCGGCGATTTCTTTGAGTCCGTTACTGTAGGTCGGAGGATAAACATGCGTTCGGAAATATGCCAAGAGGTTTACCATTCTCTTTTCAAGGGATGCCCATTCCTCTTTGAACTTCCCACCGGTTTTTTTCACAGTATCTTTGAATGCTTTCGATTCATAGCTGCCATAATGATAGATCGGAGTATCCGGATATTGACTGAGCAATGTGAACAATTTGCTGAAATTATTTATTGTTTGCTCTTTATCTTCTGACCAGAATGAAAACTGTTCTTTAATTTCGCCGCCTGTAACGATGATACCGCCAAGCAAATAATAAAAATCTTGATCGGGTATGCCTTCAAAATCAATGAAGATCAATGTCGGAGTATTTGCAATGTCGGGAGATTGGAGAATAAATGTTTTTTGGTCACGGATGGCGAGCGCCTTCAACTCATAATAAAAACGCCCAGTAGTATGAATCATTCGACTGCGCCGCCTTGGACGAAATAAGTGAGCAAGTTGGGTTATTGTCCTAATGCCTTTACTATGATATTTCGCCACCACTTTTGGAGTCATTCCTGCAAGTAAACTAATGCAGTCGCGTTCTTTTAGTTTCTGATAGCAGGAATTCTTGAACTGGCACTCTGCGCAGTGTGAAATCTTGTAAAATGATGGTGGTTCAGTACCATTGATTATTGACTCCGTCTTGCTGAGTAATGTCTGTGCCTTCTCTTCATATTTTGAGATAACCTTTTTAACACTTTCCGTAGGTATCAAATCAGGATGAAATATGTACCAAGCGGCTATAGATATTTTTGCATCGGTTGTTGGATTTGAAGGAAGTTCTGGTGCGTTGTCCTCGCCAACAAGCGCCTCTTTAGAAATCTGCCATGATTTGTATGGACAATGGATCGTTGCCTGAAGGGTTTGTAAATTCGGTTGCATATATTTATGAGAGATAATAAGATATTTGCAACACGAATATGGGTATCTTGAATCGGAATTTGGAACAGTGGGAACGGAGGCTCCTGTTCTTTAGAGTATAATTTTAAGTAATTCTATGGAACACAAAGATCAGTCTCGAAAAAAAGCACAAGGACTTCTCGAATCGATAAGAAATACTTTGGTAACGGAAATCGGCCCCATAACAATTTCCTCAAAGTCCCCTATGGTGTATATGAGCTGTATTGAAGTCCTGAAGTACCGGGTAGTCGAATTATCAGAAGATGCATTAAATCGTTGGGATAGGGGGCGCAATCTTGCCGCTTTCATCCTGAATAGATCGGTACTGGAAACAGTAATGGTTGCCGAATGGGTAAATTTTCATGCTGAAGATTTTTTAGAAGGAAAAATCTCCGCTGAACAAATGCACGAATGCTTAATGCTTGCAACACATGCCAGTAAAGCGGAGGGTACTCCATTAAAAGCAAAAAATATTATCTCCATTTACGAAAACCTCGATAGAAGACTCTCTAAAGCCGAAGGAAAAACGGTAAAAAGTAACCAAACAATCTACGGATGGCACTCTGAAGTTTCTCATCCGAATACGCATGGTGCATTTTTATTGTATGCAAAAGCGAATGAGGAAACATATTCGATTAGTCTTTCTCCTGATATGTCTCCGTTACCTGGGAATATTGTCATTGATGCAATTTGCTTATGTTTGTCACTTTACTCAAAGGCTTACGAAATATTTACATTGCGTTTCTCTGCATTCGTATCTAAATGTGATGCAGATTTTGAGAAACAGAAATTATCTGAGTCGTAACGCTTTTTCGAGTTCTTCGGGAGTTTTGTGATAAGCACCTTCAAGAAGAAAAAAATGAGGATTAACTTTGAGTGCTTTTGCTATATCAAATAATTTTTCTACAGTAAGACGTTTTTCACTTCTTTCGATTTCACCTATATAATTTCCTGAGGTATCTGCCTCTTCTCCAAGACGAGCCGAAGACCATCCCCGCTTTTCGCGGAAACCCCGAATATTATCTCCGATAAGATGCGAAATATTCATCGGACTGTTTTTACAATATTCTAAATTATCAATTACCCGTCATGGCGTGTCATTATTCGCACATATACTCTAAATTAGACAGGGACATAAT
This sequence comes from Ignavibacteriota bacterium, assembly GCA_025357895.1. Classification (GTDB taxonomy): domain Bacteria; phylum Bacteroidota; class Ignavibacteria; order Palsa-1295; family Palsa-1295; genus PALSA-1296. The sequence goes on along the minus strand of JANYLL010000014.1, from coordinate 2,527 downwards.
CTTCGGCAAAGAATGTTCAAACAAGGGTATAAACTTATACCCTAATAAGTATGAAAATACTTTGTAACCAAATGCGATCTCAGTTGTCTTTTATAGATATGCGATACTTTGCTATTATAGGAATTCTCTGTGCTTTCGCCTCGGCTGCTTTCGCCCAAGCTGCCGATAAGGATGCTATTGACCTCAGCGGAAAAATGGATACTGTCGCTGGGTGGAAAAATAATTATGATGTTCTTGGGGGTCTCAATGTTGGATTTCAGAATTCAGACCAATGGGAAGATTTGGAAGTTACTTATAGTCCTAACGATGCGCAATCCAATTATGGCGTAATGCACTATGGCGGTCCTTTTCTTTTTGATTCTCTTGATTTGAGATTTCGAGTTGGCGGAGAACCTTCTGCTTATGCTGATTTGGACGGCGATGGTATTGGCGACTTAATCACACATGACATACTTTGGTATAAAGGTCATAAAACTCAACCGTATTTCGATCCTTCTTCGAATGCGCAATTCCAGTTTCACGATTTTCCAACAACCTCCGTTTTGGCAATTGGCGATTTTAATAATGATGGATATAATGATATTCTAATGGCGGCAGGATACGGACCGACATATGGCTCAGGTATTTATCGATTTAACGGAGGTCATAATTTTGGAACCTCTCCAAAAATTTTTCCGGACGATTCATTACTACTTCCTTTTTCTTATTATGTGACAGTTGGGAAATTTGGTTCTCAACTCAAACCATCGGTTATTCTGGCGCGAGGAAAAGAAATTAGTATTGTAAGACATCTTGACGACCTTGCTCACGATAGCGCCGTTCTTATTAGTGATACTTCTACCAATGGAATAAACGTTACAAATTTATATGCAATGGACATTACCGGTGACGGTATTACTGATTTGCTTGTCTCCGATGGGTTTAACATTTATATTTTCAAAGGTGGTGATGACTTTGGAACATACCCACTTACGCCCGAACATGCTTTTTATCGAATCAAGTCGCCTCGCCTTTTAGATTTTGGAAATTATGGATTTGTAGTTAATTTCGGTAGGACAATGCGGGCATGCGGAGATTTGACAGGTTCCGGTATTCCGTATTTTGCAGTAGGTGCAGAAGTGAATGAGGCAGGAAATTATAAAGGGTATGAATTCTTTTATGCTGGTGGAAAGGCTCTTGACTCACTCTTTGACGCTTCATTGAGTTATGCAAATCAAGGTATACTTTTTCAAGATACACTTCATAGAATAAACAGCTTTGGGCGAACCGCAGATATTCTGCTCGTTGGAAATGCAAACGGGGGATTCGGTAATGATATGCTTTTATTCCGTGACTGCGATAAAATTCCACATACTACGAATCCACAAATGGGATCTGTTGCTCCTATGCCAAGAGAAGGATTTAAAACGACCTGCTTTCCTGCAATAGGAAATAGATTCGTCAAAGTTATTGTAACTTCACCAGCTACTAAAAGGACCGAGATCGAAATTTATGATCTGCTCGGCAGAAAGATTGATCGGCGCGAATCTATACTTGATCCGGGGAATAATACCGAGTTTTATGATACGTCTCTATTCGCCGAAGGAACATACATTGTTCGCGTTGTTTCGGATGGGCAGGAACGAACTACAAAGTTCATTATCCACCATTAAAAATTTTCATTTATTCCTACGCTTCACCATGAAAAAAATTCTTGTGACCCTTCTTGTTTTGCACGGAATGTTGAGCGTAGCACATACGCAGACAAATCAGGATACGCTGAAAGCAGCAGTTCCGTATTCTATATTCCCGATCGGTGGGCTGCGATGGACAGATGGAACGGATACGTTGACGAAGATGCTTGGAATGAATTTTCATTGGTATGGATTTCCTGACGGAAATACTGATACAACGCTTCCGGCGCATCACTGGCCAGATAATCCGGGGACGGTAACTCCTATCACCGATCCGTTTTATTGGGATGCGGCGTCAACGAGTAAGCCGACCTATACTGATCTCAATTCCTTGATCCAAACTGCTGCAGGCTCTAACGACATTCGCGTCTGGATGCCCGGAACAAGCGGACTGACGAATGAGTATGACTATACGTGGAATTATAAAAAAGGATCTGACACATTAAATGAGTGGAAAATTCTGACCACTGATGCTGCCAACTACGGCGATAGTGTCTTGAGCGATCTCGGTAATGCTCAAAACGATCCGTTCGTTGGAGATGGATACAGCGTAGTGAATCCAACAAAAAGTCATATCTATAATTTTTATTATGATTTCGTATTGTTCTTTGATTCTACGCAATTAGCAAGTGTAGGAAGTGATAGCGACTCGCTTTATAGTCTTGAATTTTGGGTAAAGCCTGCAGGAGGTACTTCATACTCCCGCAGAGCAACTAACATCATTACAAGAACACTTTATAAGAATACCTTAAACGAAGCGAGTACACAACCAAGCGGACATATATTCCATGCGGATAGTCTCTCAAGGTGGTTCTTAGGTCAAAGCCACAAATACAAACTTCTCCGCACAGTTC
>JANYLL010000383.1 GCA_025357895.1 Ignavibacteriota bacterium | reverse complement strand
ATGGATTTTGAAATACGAACTTCCGGAAGATTATACGAATTACGAGATCCTTCTCGATTCGAAAGGATACTATCTTGAATGGATGCGCAAAGAGTGGCTTGCTGAAACAAATGCCGCAAAAGCAGCTTTCATGTTCGCATTTCCCTCGCTGTTCTTGCAGCAGGAAGCGCCGATCTTCAAGCAATTGGAACCCTCGATGGAAAATACATTTTGGAGCAGCAGATATGTCTGCCATTAAATCAAATGTGATATGTTTACTATGTAGCGTGCTGATACTATCAAGCTGCGCGACCAATCATGCGCCAAGCGGTTGGCTGCCGTGTTGCAAAAGATGCCTTCGGCGGATGGCTCTATCTCGAATGGAGAGGATTTCGCGCCGAAGAAGAAGTAACGCAAGGTGAATTCATCGGCATCTCAGATACGACATGTTTAATTCTTGAGCATACTGTAGTTATCCGGGTACCGATGGATCACATTTCCTATGCATCATTGAGAATCCACTCAAATAATTATGGCGCTTTTTTTATCTGGACAGCTCTCGGAGCCATTAGCTCTATTAGTAATGGTCCCTTTCTGTTAATCACCATGCCTGCTTGGCTGATAGGAGGAGGTATCGCAACTTCAAACGAAGAGAAAAGCGGTTCATTCACTAAAGATTATCCGGATGCGCTTTGGTGGAGAAAAGCTGCCAATTATTCCCGCTTCCCGCAGGGCATTCCGAAAGAAGTAGAGCTCAGCAAGCTGAAATCTAAGTTAGTTTCTTCGGATTGAAATATCAGTTCTTTAGTATGATCTTTTTCGTAGTAACGAATGATCTGCCATCATCCGATTCTCCTGAAACCCTCACAAAATAGATACCATCAGCAACTCCTTCGTTACCAGAGTTCCATAGCCATTCTGTAACCTTATTTTTTTCGGCAATGCGTTCGCCAAGTACATTATAGATTTCGAAGAATGCCGGACGAATTCCAAGAGCGCGTATCATCACTTGTTCGTGTGCGGGATTCGGTATGATGGTAATATTGGGAATTTGTCCTAATATATCTCCCACAGAAAAAGAATTTAGAGAATTCGCAATCACTTCGACTGATCGATTCCCGCATAATGTATCAGAACCTTTACGGTATAACCAATCACGGTTTACCTCCAATTCAACCAATCCATAAAATTTCCCCGTTTGGTTCTGTTTAGTTTTGAATGTAAAATGAATATATTTTGATTCTCCGGGAGCAAGTAGTAATGGAAATGTCTTATTTACGATAGAGAACAAATTACTATCAGGAGGATTAAGGTAGGTCCATATCCCATTTAAAAATTCTACCGAATCAGTAAGTCTGTTAGTGATCATTACCGAATCCTCGATGGAATTTCCGGAAAAGATATTTCGGAATGAAAGCGTATCCTTGGAAACTGAAAAGCAACCAAAATCAGTAGAGCCCGTAACAAAGCTAAGTCCAGTAGATATAATATGATCGTCAAATGTCTTCGCCAGGAATGCGAATTCTGCTTCTGACGAGGCTCTATCGGAATCAGGTGCGGAGTAGCAAATGAAAATCGATGTATCTGAATGAGCACGAATCCTGAACGGAAATATTACTCCGGGACCGACCGAGAAATTTGCTACGTCTCCGGAAACTGTTATTGAAGTGATGCTTGCGACAGAATCATTATTATTAATGATTTTCAAAAGTCGGCAGGTTTTCACCCCTTTTGGGACATCGTTAAAATCCGGCTGAATAGTACTAAGATACATTTCATTATCTAATTCATAAATCACTACGGTATCGGGCTTCGCATCTCGGGGGATAATGGGGTACAAAATGACCGTTGCAGTGTCATGATTGCCATATCCTGCCGCATCGGAATAGTAAACAGTAAAAGAAAACGGACCTAGAGAGAATTTATCGAAAAATAAATCTGGGTCAGTTTTGATGTTCCCGGATTTACTTTGAGTCATAATATATCCTTTGATCGTATCGGACGTTTTGCTTCGGAATTGTAAATTTATGTGGTTCAAATATACATTTCTTTTACTTGTGTACAACGTAAGTGTATCCGAAGAATAGTGACTTAAATACTCTTTCGTCCGCAACGGATCAGGATGCCCATCCGAAGTGTCCTTGGAAAAAATCGTTATCGTATCAAACTGAATATTCTGGAAATCGCTGAGATAGATCTGAGCGGTGATCGGATGCAGTGCCTTTGGGTAATAGGTGACATTAATAACAGCACTATCAGCCATACCAACAGGGTAAAGATTAAGAGAGGAAAAATTTGTATCCTTGGGGGTAAAATGTAAATGATTAGGATCAGGATTGACGATCTTTAGCGAAACATTTTGATATTTGTTTTGTAAATTTTTTATCACAATCTTAACAGAGTCACCTTCTTTAAGAGAATATACTTTAGTCCCGATTATTTGGTAGGATTGTGCCGATACATCTGCGAACATTGCAGCCGCAAAGTGAATTATCGCAAAAATATATTTTAGTTTGTTATAAGCAGTGTTCATAGTAATTTCCTGTTACGTTGAAGTCTGATATGAGAATAACGCTTGAGGGCAGGCAAAGTTACAAAACCAAAGAATGTTTTATTTCCCTGGCCCAACAGACACGGGCGGCGGTGTAATAACCTGCACCTTATCTCCATCTTTGAGTGCATCACCGATGCCGAGGGCGATTCTATCTCCTGCGCTAAGACCAGTGGCGATCTGAATGACTTTTCCGTCGTTATCGGCAATATCTATTCTGCGGAAGCGGAGAATAGATGAGGAATCAACAACGGCTGCAAAATAATCTTTTCCTTTCGTAAAACCCCAGGAATTTGCGCCAATCCCAAAAAAAATATTCATGAATGCTTTGAAAGAACATATCAAAAGCAAACGGACAGGAGTAAACACCACTCCAAAGAGTTAAGCTTTAATTGTACTTACCCATTCAACTCTTTCTCAAACACATCGAACTTCTTATCATTATGAAGACAGATCGTCACGTGTTTAATATTTTTAAGTGAGGGAGCTGAGTCTTTAATAGCGCCGATCATGACCTTCGCGCATTCGTTCATCGGAAAGTGAAACAGCCCTGCACCAAGAGCAGGTATTGCAATAGATGTGAGTCCTTTATTATCAGCAAGAGTCAAAGATGAAATAACTGCTGAGCGGAGTTTCTCTATTTCACCGCCTTCACCATAGACGGGTGCCACAGCATGGATCACATACTGCGCGATCAATCATGCGCCCAGCGGCTGGCTGCCGGAGAGGAAAAATATTGCGCAGGAAGCATAGGCTTTAGCCCGGACGTAGCGATCTACAATTTTGAAGAGCGGTAACTCCAGAAAATTTTTAGATTCCCACAAAATGTTAAAGCATTTCTCGCAATGACATCATAGACAAAAATTATTTCCCTTGCGCCGTCAGTGCAACGCGCGATAAGCTGGATTGAGATTTGATTCAAAAAGTTCTTCTGCCCTTCTTTCGGAATTGTTGTATTTTTGTTGACCATTAATCATCTATGAAGCCGGACGAACTGCGCATTTTCATATCCTCTACCTTCCGAGACTTAATGCCGGAGCGGGAGCAGCTTGTTAAAAAAGTATTTCCGCAGATACGTGCGCTATGCCGCGAACGAGGTGTGGAATTCACCGAGATCGATTTGCGATGGGGCATTACCGAAGAAGAAGCACGAACGGGAAAAACAGTACGCATCTGCCTTGAAGAGATCGATCGCTGCGATTATTTTCTTGGTATCATCGGCAGCCGTTACGGATGGGTACCGGGAGTGGAATTTCTGGTGCAGGACGAAATGCTCTTTCGCGATTATCCATGGATCGAAAAATTCGGCAAAGAAAATAAAAGCATCACCGATATAGAGTTCTCGCACGGTGCGATCTTGCCGGAAAATATTCATCATGCATTTATTTATGAGCAGCAGATCGAACGCAGCCCGCTCGACGCGGCACCGATAGAGGAATTACGTTCGCGCATCGTTGCTTCAGGTGTTCCACATCATACATTTACTTCTCCGCAAGAACTCGGTGAAAAAGTTTTGCGCGATCTTACTACCATTCTCGATCGCGACTGGCCGGCAAAAAAAGAACTGACTCCTGCCGAGCGCGAACGCTCCGCCCACGAAGCATTCGCAAAAAACAGAACGCATTCCTATATTGCAAATCCGGAATATTACGAGAAGTTCGAATCTTTTGTGGATCGTGATAATGGGACGGACTTTAGGATGCAATCCGTTCCGTCCGAACGGACTGAAGTCCGTTCCAATGATACAACTCACGAAACACGACCCATCATCCTCTGGGGGAAATCCGGTTTCGGAAAAAGCGCACTCATGGCTCATCTGACGACAGAATATCTGCATCATCATCCGCAAGCATTTATCATCCGGCATTTTGTCGGAGCAACTGCTTCGGCAAGCAGCTCTGACGATGTGATGCGTCACATTATGCTGGAGATCAAGGAGCGCTATGAGCTAACTGATGAATTGCCGCAAAGTAATTTGCAGGATGAATTTCCCGTCTGGTTTGCAAAAATCCGTGAGGGTGAAAAACTTATTCTTGCTATTGATGCCGTCAATCAGCTCACAGGGATTGGAAATGAAATGCATTGGTTGCCGGAATATATTCCGGCAAATGTTCGGCTCATTATTTCAACGACGCCGGAGATGCCGCTGGAGCAGCTTCGGAAGCGAAGCTGGCAGGAGCTTGAAATACTGCCGCTGACAACGCAGCAAAAGACACGCATTGCGAAGAAATTCCTCGCTCGTTATCATAAGAGCCTTCCAGATGAACTTTTGGAGGTCATCGGAACCGAACCAAAGCTCGAAAGCCCGCTCTTCCTGAGGACGGTGCTTGAAGAGATGCGCATTTTCGGAGTACATGGCGCAATTGATTCGCATCTGGCAACCTATCTTGCCTGCGACTCCGAAGCAGAATTATTCCAGGCTGTTCTTGCAAGGATGGAGCGCGATCACGGAGCAGCAACAGTGCGTAGCATCATGACGGCAATATGGGCTTCGCGGAATGGGCTATCGGAAACAGAGCTGATGGAGATATGCGGACTTTCACGACTTGTGCTTTCGGAATTTTTGATAGCGTTGGAATTCCATTTGATGAAACGGTCGGGGCTATTTACCTTCTTCCATAACTATCTGCGCGAAGCTGTTGAGAAACGATATGCTGCGACCGATCAGGCGAAAAAAGATTTGCATCATCATCTTGCCTCATATTTCAGCGAAGAACCTTACGATGAGCGCCGCCGCGATGAAGAACCCTGGCAATGGCTCAGAGCGGAGAATGCCGAGAAGTTCAAGATTTGCATAACCGATATTCCGATGCTCGAAATGCTTCTGGATGAAACGCGCCTTCAGGAATTGATCGGGTATTGGGTTGAATTGCAAAAAAATTACGACCTCGCTGAAACATATCATGCTGCTATCACCGAGTACCGGCAGCATTGCGATGACGAACCATATTTCGCAGAACTCTCCGGAAAACTTGGCAATGCACTTGTATCAGCCTCGTATTATAAAGAAGCAGAATATCATCT
>JANYLL010000371.1 GCA_025357895.1 Ignavibacteriota bacterium | reverse complement strand
GCTTCTGCTCATCGAACATCCACTGATGCTCGAATATTGCAAGAAGACTTTGAGATTTAGTTGTTTGATACTGAATTTTTACCCCAATAGTTGAACTGCGTTTTTCATCAGGCGGCGCTCCTGTTGCCGAAGAAATAACATCGCTGCGGCGGTGAAAAAATGCTTTAGCGTAATTCAACTCGCCAAAATCATGTTCTACTTCAGCAAATACTTCCCAAAATGGAAAAAATTCAGCACCGGAGAATTTTGGAAGAAGAGAGGTTGAGCCGGTCTCTACGGGCAGTTGGTTTTCATCAAACACATCACCGGAATAACTTTTATGGCGACTCGAAGCAGCAGCATTCAGAGTAATAACATACTCCGGGATTGCTGTAATATTTGCCTCAATCTCGAAACCGAGTTCATCGTCGAAGTTTACGCTATGCGTTGTCCGCGTGAGCGACGTGTAGGTAAATTCTTTGTAGACCTCAGGGGGATTCGAAATAGGAAGCTTTGAAAGATAATTTTCATAAAAGATCCCTGGTTGATGAATAAAATACGAATAATTCTTATACTCGAACGTCAAACCAAATTGTTCACTGGCATATGATAGCGAACCATAATAAGCCTTACCACTTTTATTGACAGAGGTATCTTTGTTCCAAAATTCATATAAATGTGACCGCATTTGGGTAAACTGAAAAAAGCCTTCAAACGAACCGCTTAGAAAATTCAAATAAACTTCCGGCTGATTGACTTCTCTGTTTGTATTTACATAGTGTCCTAACTGAAATTCATTTACATTCGTAAAGGCTTGAAGAAAAGAAGTGCCAACTATCAATTTCTTTCCGAAAAATCCTATTTGGCTATTCACAGCGCGAGCCGAAACATCCTGCGGCGGTTTACCGGTATCTGCAACTGCAACATTATGAAAAAGCAGTTTTCCTGCAATCATACGGACTCCAAGACTTGGCTGAAAATCAAGATCTTCTTTTTTCCATTTATATTCGTACTCGCCTTTAATTCCGTCCAGCCATGAATCGTAATTGAGGGGGCGCGATTCGAAAGCATTCATCGAAAGTCCGCGTCCATAAAGTGCATAGACGTCACCGGCTTGAAGTTCAAGTTTATCTTTGCGGTATTCGATCCATCGGCGGCGCAGACCTTGAAATGATTGCCCTACTTCGCTCGGATCATCCATTTCATAGCGAAGTCCGACAGTTATATTATCGAAAAAAAATCGTGCATTGGCTATTTCCTCAAGATAGCGCTTGGTCACTGTACCTCCCCCTGTCAGCCCATCCGTCTCGCCGGAACCGATGCGCAGCAAGTTTGAGCCAACGGCTGTGACTTGAGAGTAGCCGGTTCGAAAAGCAAATACACCGATGATAGCTGCCAAAGTAAGCAGCATGGGGATTTTTTTCACCATTCTCAATATTATTTTTCAGATAGTAGAACCGACTTTCAGTCGGCTCGCTCCGGCTAAAAGTCGGAACTACTCATAATTATTTTTTCTCCGACAACTCTTCGATCAATTCATCCAATTCTTTTTCGATCGCAACTTCATCACCGGCAGTAAAACCGATATGCTTCTTATAAACTTTTCCATCCGGCTTTAGAAGCAGCGAATACGGAAGCGACTCCATTGAGAATTGGTTATTTGCAATATTGCCGTCAGGATCGACAAGCATTGGCTGCGTAATACCTTGTGACTTCACCCATGCTCGCACCTTCGCTATTGATTTGACCTTATCGGTATTGATCGAAACCATCGAAACTCCTCTGGCTTTTAATTTCTCCGTTATAGCCATAAAAGCTTTCATCTCCTGCTTGCACGGCTCGCACCAAAGCGCCCAGAAATTCACAAGTAAGGGTCCCTTTCCAAGAAAACTTTTGAATGACATTTCATCACCATTCACATCGGTAACGCTGAAATTCATAGACTCAATTACCTTCGTGGAATCAGTATGAGCAAAGACCCTTGCTGAAATCGATAAACAGGAAATAAGAAAAAAAGCTGCTATAAAATTCTTCATGGTGTACGTTGGATAAATTTCACGTATAATAAAACCAGATATGATTGCTTTTGGTGCGAAGATCACTGCCCGTTGCAGATTAATTCAAATTCACTAAAGCATACTCGATCCGTTTGCACACTTCTTCTTTGCCGATCACTTCAAGCATTTCAAAAAGACCGGGACCCATGCCCACACCACTTACTGCAAGACGAAGGGGATGAATGAGTTTCCCTGCTGATATTGTTTTTGATTCCGCATAAGACCGAATAACTCCTTCGATCGAATTGTGAGTCCACTCCGAAAGTGACTTGAATTGTGTCAGGATCTCTATCATTCTCTCTTTCGCATCTAAAGTCCAGTTCTTGGCTTTCGATTTTTCATCAAATTCTGTCGGCGCCTTGAAGAAATAACTTGCGAAATCAATGAAATCAAATGTACTTCGGGCACGCTCCTGCATTAAATGAATTACTTTTCTCAGATAATCATCGCTTACGCTAAAGCCCCGCTCAGTTGCAATCGGTTTGACTAAAACTAATAGTTCATCCGGAGATTTCTTTCGGATATATTCAGCATTCGTCCAATCAAGTTTCTCTTTGCCGAAAATAGCTCCGGCTTTATTGACTTTCTCGAGATCGAATTGTGCAATAAGCTCATCCATCGAGTAGATCTCTTCGGTCGCAGATGGATTCCATCCAAGCAATGCAACAAAATTAATAAGTGCATCCGGAAGGTAACCTTTATCGCGGAAGTTTTCGACAGCTACATCACCCTGACGCTTTGAGAGCTTGCTACGATCAGGATTCAGAAGCAAGGGTAAGTGCGCGAATTTCGGCATCGCATTTTCCCATCCGAATGCACGGTAAAGCAGCACATGCTTTGGAGTAGAGGATAACCATTCCTCGCCTCGGATAACATGAGAGATCTTCATCATGTAATCGTCAATGACATTTGCAAGATGATATGTCGGAAAGCCATCGGATTTTAGAAGTACCTGGTCATCTATTGTCTTTGAATCGAAAGATACATCGCCGCGAACAAGATCATTAAAGGTTATTGTCTCGCCAAGCGGGACACGAAGCCTTACGACATGCGGGATGCCGGCTTCCATTTTTACTTCGACTTCCTCTTCTGTCAAATTCCGGCAATGACGATCATACATAGGAGGCTGACCGGCAGCCTGCATTTTCTTGCGGACTTCATCTAAGCGTTCTGCAGTGCAAAAACATGGATACGCTTTAACATTTTTTATAAGCTCGTTAGCATGTTTTCTATAAATATCGGTGCGCTCGGACTGCGTATAAGGACCGTATTCTCCACCTTGTTCCGGACCTTCATCGAAAGTAATTCCGACCCACTCCATTGTGCGGAGCAAATTATCTACTGCTCCTTCAACAAGCCGAGTACGATCTGTATCTTCAACGCGAAGAATATTCACGCCTCCATGATGCCGCGCAAAAAGGAAATTATAAAGCGCCGTCCGGAGCGATCCGACGTGGACGAAACCTGTAGGTGATGGGGCGAATCGTACTCTTACCATAAAATTAGGTGTCAGGTATTGGATATTAGGTGTCAGGCAGAAGTAATGAAAAAGCCCTCCAAAACGAGGGCGTTTCCCTGACACCTAATACCTGGTTCCTAACACCTAAACTGGGCGAGATATGGGGATCGAACCCATGACCTCCAGGGCCACATCCTGGCGCTCTAACCGACTGAGCTAATCCCGCCATATTTGAGTAAGGGTAAAAATTCACCCTTCTTCTTCACATCCTTGCTTGTAGTGTGCCCGGTTGGACTCGAACCAACGACCCTCAGCTTAGAAGGCTGATGCTCTATCCAACTGAGCTACGGGCACAAGGCATTTCACCCTATATTGCAAGGATTCTTCTAACGTCCTCAAATATGAACAAGTTCAAAGAATTGAGAATGAGGAATCAGTAATACCTTGCTGATAGATGCCTATATATGCACTAAAACCTTCAACATGATACTTCTGGGTTCTTCCCATGAGGCACCGCTAAAAAAAGCGCCTTTGATAAGATGCTCATGATCGAACAGATTATTTATATACAGCGAAGGCTGTATCATTGCCCCGCCATCAAAATTAAAGGTGTAACCTGCAGAGATATTCACTATCCACGCCGGATTTGTATGTGCGCCTTTGTTAAAATCAAAAAGTCCTGTTTTATAATCAAAATTCTGACTGCCATTGGTAAGTCCAGAGCCATAAATTGCTGTCACGTTCGAAAACCAACCTTTCGGATTATAGTTTAACGAAGCCACAACCGATGCGCGCTCATCATGATCGAGATCGGTTGCACTGCCTGCAGTATTGATCGGAAGAAAACCGCCTGTGATTGCTCCCGAACCATAAGCATGGATGATCGAAACATTGAGGTAACCAGTAATAGGCACTGATGCCAAGGAATAAGAAATTCCCGCCTCCACTCCGGTAACTTTTACTTTCGCAATATTAACTTCTGTTTCGATCGCGCTATTTCCGATGGTTTGATCATCTACGCCCGGCAAGGAAGTTTTATGGAAGGCATCGATCTTCCCCCGTAATCCGAAATCGAAAGAATGGAGCAATCCTATTTCATACGCATCATCACGTTCGGCAAGTGTAGGAATTACACTATTACTTACAGCCGATGCAATATTACGAATTCCTTCGATATTTGAAAGAATAAGATATTTTCCGTAGGAAAGATACAACGTTGTAGCGTCATCAAGAAAAATATTCCATCGCAAGCGCGGGCTGAACTGCTTTTGAAGTGGTCGATCCGGTGCTATCTGCTGATCGTAACGAATTCCAAGATCGAACCTGCTCCACTCAAACGGATGATATTCCGATTGAAGGTACAATCCAAAATCGGTACCTGTAAAATTCGAATTTATTACAGGTCCTGCGATACCTGTTGTATCAAAAGCATCGAAGGTGCCCTTACCGTCAGTTCGCGAAATATTTAATCCGGCACTCAAAAGAAATTCATGGGAAAAACGCTTATTAAATTTTGAGTATAAACCAAATGTCGAATAGCTGCGATCTTCACTGAGGATATAACCTTTCGCAGTATCGGTAGTAAAATAGAAATTATGCGGATCGATATTTCCCGGAGTAAAGAGCAGACTTCCTTGACGAGCAAATAAACCCATAAAGAGATCACTTTCAGATTCGTTCTCGCGGCTGAACGTATGAAAGAATGAAAGCGTCTGGTACGAATTACTCGAAATTTGCATATCATTTTTTCTTCCGTCTCCTACCGGATCAAACGGAACTTGCGTCAGGGTTTTGCTCCAATTAATATTCGAAGTAAAATAATCATTATCGCCGAGTAAAAGATCAAGTTTTGCATACGTAAAATAGTCCCAACCGTGATTGTGATAGATATATGGCAGCGGAGCATCAATGCGGCGGTCAGTCTCAGCGCGGCTGCCGGCAATGAAAAAACCAAAATTACCAATATGATCGCTTATTGAAAGAGCTTCCCCATTGAGATTTACGGGTTTCAATTTCTGAGCGCCGATACCTAGAGAATCAGGAGCGATATTATTCCTTCCGAGATAGCTTCCGGCATACGTTTCGAAATCAAGATGCAAATGCCCCGACGGAACATGATTTTGCAAAACGATCGCTGCAGCAGTTTGTCCTCCGTACTCGGCTGGTAGCCCACCGGTGAGAAATTCTGCACGGGCAATAACCTTCTCGTCAACAACTTCATTGAACCCGCCAAAAACCTTTGGAGGAATAGGAATTCCATCAACGTAGTAAGCGTATTCTGCATGTTGTCCGCGGATATGGACTTCGCCGGTCGGTGCTTTAGCTGCTCCGAGAACATTTTCCTGTAAGATCTTTACCATTCCGGAATTCGGTGAGGCATGATTATCCTCGGCTTCAAAAATTTGATTGCCGGATCTAATATCGACCGATGTAATATTCAATTCCTGTTCGGCGCCTACTTCGATATCCTCATGTTTAGTCTCAATTAATCTGATTGTATCTGTGAAACTCGGTTTATCCAGAAAAAGAGAATCATTGAATTCTTCATACCCCACAAAGCGCACCGATATTGCATAAGAGCCGGATGAGAGATCTTTGAATTGGACGCGACCAGTGATATCGGTGACTTTACCCTCAACTAATAACCCCTTACGCCGAAGTGTAATGCGTGCAAGTTGAATGGGTGCGTTCTGAGTGCTATCGAGCACAATGACCGTAAGTGAAAGACCTACATCAGGAACAATAACTTTCCCAAATGATAGAGTGGATACTAAAAATAAAAAAAATACTATGATAAAAATTTTCATACAAAATACTAAAAATTTTCCTAAAGAAAAAATAAATGGAGAGTCAATAACTTCCAAAAACTTAATGGGGGAACGGGTGAAGTTTAACCAGTAAAACGGGGATTAGGAAAACTGTGGCGGACCGCGGGATTCAGAAGAGGAATGAATAGCACTAACAAAAACAGTAACTATTTGGTATACTTTTGATTCGTATCTAAAAAAAACCGAGGGTAAAATAATTGCAGTGCCGGGTTCGACTGCCTGAGTTGATTCATATTCGCAGGCATCGCAATGAACCGAAGAAATACTTAGGAATTTCGTTGAGGATTCGTCAAACTGATGGGTGTGAAGGAAAGGCGTAGCAAGCTTAACGGTAAAAATCAAAACGGTTACCATACCTATCAGGCATCGCAAAAAAGGCGACTTCTGTGTGCGGAATATGGTGCTTGCGTTCTTCACGGCATGGCAAATGAGAATTTAGAAGGGTAAGTTCCGATACTATTACGGGATTCCATCCCCTATTCTTTGGGTTTCACTATCTCATTAATTTTTATCATCTCACTGATTGTATGAAAAAAATCCTCGTTTTATTCTTTCTCTCGTCAGTATTTGCATTCACATCATGCAGCAAAAAGAGCGAATCTCATCATTCTCTTCGCGAAGGTAAAGGCGGCAAAAAACTTGGGGGTCCTATTCATTTAAATGAAACCGGAGATCTCCGGTCGCTCGATCCACCGCAGATCAACGATCAGACAAGCTCTCATATCGCAGAGAATATTTACGACCGTCTGCTTTCTTTCGATAATGCATTAAGCTTACATCCCGGACTTGCGAGGGCATTGCCGGATATTTCTCCTGATGGAATTACTTATACCTTCCATCTTCGCACCGATGTGTGTTTTCAGGATGATGCGTGTTTCCCTGATTCCAAGGGAAGAAAAATGATCGCAAAGGATATTGTCTATTGTTGGAGCCGCGCACTTGATCCGGCTACAAATACTTTGGCTCTACCGTATTTCCAAATCATTAAAGGAGCAAAAGAATATTTCGATAGCAAGGCAAAAATGCCCGGCGGCGTTGCAGGTTTGCAAGCGCCTGATGATTCAACATTTGTTGTAACCTTAAAAGCTGCCTTCTCTCCATTCATAAATTATTGCATGGTCGGGAATGCCTTTATCTATCCTCATGAAGCAGTCGAAAAATACGGAAAAGATTTCACTCATCATGGAGTCGGAACAGGTCCTTTCCGCTTTGTCGAATATAAAGAAGGCAGGTATTGCATGCTCGTTCGGAATGAACATTATTGGGGAAAAGACGATGCAGGCAACCAGCTCCCTTATCTTGATACTGTTCGTTTCAGCTTTATGCAGGATGACAAAGCAGAATTTTTGGAATTTAAGCAAGGAAATCTCGACCATAAATATCGCATCCCCAATGAATTCTTCGCCGATGTCGTCGATGAAAATAAAAATCTGAAAGGCGAATATAAAAAATACCAGTTAGGTAAGATCGCAGCAATAGCAACCCAATTTCATGGCTTCAATACGCAAATGGCAGGAGTATCAAATGTTCATCTTCGCCGCGCGATAAGTTTTTGTGTTGATAGAAGGAAGATCGTAAAGTATATTCTTAAAAATCAGGCAGCCGCTCCGGGAGAGCATGGCTTAGTGCCGCCTTCGATGCCGGGATTTCCATTCGATCAGGTCCAGGGCTTCCTCTTCAATCCCGATAGTGCCAGAGCCGAACTCGATATCGCAAAGAAAGAACTCAAAGGCGAATTTCCTGAGCTAACACTTTATGTCAATAAAGGCGGCGGCAGAAATGAAGATGTTGCACAAGCGGTGCAAGCTATGATCAAAGAAAATTTAGGACTTGATATTCACCTTGAAGTTAAGGAATGGGCACAGCTTACGCCGATGATCGATGATGGAAAAGCCGCATATTTCCGCCTCGGATGGATCGCAGATTACCCTGATCCGCAAAATTTCCTGAATCTTCTTTATAGCAAGAATATTCCATCGAACGGACCAAGTTCAATTAATCAAACACGCTATAAGAACCCGGAATTCGATAAACTGTATGAGCAAGCGATTGCAGAAGTTGACCGTGCAAAAGTTATGGAGCTTTGGGCACAATGCGATGAATTAGCGATCCGTGATGCGCCGCAGATCATACTGTACTATGATGAAGATTATCATGTTATCCAACCATGGGTGAAGGACTTCCCGATCGATGCGCAGGATAATAATCCGATGAAGAGAGTATGGCTTTCGGAGTAATAATATTATGAGTAGAATAACATGGATACTCTTCCAAATCTAAAAAAGGCACGCTGCTTTCTTGTGTATGCCCATGCACCGGCAGAGATACTTCCATCAGTAGTAAATCGACTATTCAATGAATTCGTCGGCGACCGCTCACTGCCGCTTGTGATCTTTCACGATCATTTTATCGGCAAGCATGGTGGCACAGCGATCTTTTACTGCGAAACTGCTGAAGAACGAGAAGCACTTTATAATCCAAAACATCTCGAAGGATGGAATGTCGATATACGCCCGCTGATTTTTTCGTATAGTCCCGCAGCATTTGACGAACAGATAGGTTATACTCTTCGTGCGTACCGTGATAAAGATTGGGATACTCTGAAAAAAGATAAACGGCCTTCATACGGAAACCCTCAATTGGAAGCCGAAACAGCGTCGGAAGAATAGATTTTATTTCTGTCCGACTAAGCGCATTTCATCTCCGAAATCAAAGTCGGGATTTGTTGAAGTGCTGTATATAAGACCAACGCCGCGCGCGAACCACTTAACTGTTGAATCAGATTTTGATGTATAGATTACTTCGGCAACATCATCATAGATCTTGCCGTCCGGCATTTTCATCTGAACTCCCCGCCTCGAGACTTTCGCAGTATAAAAGCTTTCGATATAATAGCTTCCGTTCGCATTCTTGAATTTCCAGGTCTGCCCCACCATTAACGGAGTTTTCAGATCAAGCCAGTATTTATCATGATTGCCGCAGGAAACCTTGCCTAGAGTAAAAGCTTCACTATCATTCATCGCATAATAATAATTATTGAGGTATTGATTTGCCTGCGATGACATATCTGTGGCGTAACAAGCCTGATTCCCAAGCATCAACCCTGAAGCATCATTACCGTGCATCGTCATCCATACCGTATCGGCTCCATATGAGGATTTACGACAATACGCATATGAAGTACCGACACTCTTTAACGGTAAATAGTAATCCTCAATATGTGTCACGGGCTGCATCGTTTGCGGAGATGGATCGACAATCGCATTGCATCCAACTGCAGAGATAGCTCCGAGAAGAATAAAAAAAGCGATGAAGATTTTCATAATATGCTCTCCATTTAAAATCTGTAAATAATCCCGTAATGCAATCTGCCGTTCAACGTATTATGAATGTCGACAGCATCAAGCATCACCGGTTTGCTGTTCGAATTTTCCGAGACAAGAACTGCACTTGAACTCAGTGCATTGGAATGTACTCGTGAAAGAGCAAACGCCGCGCCAAACATAAAACTCTCTGAGAATGGAATTCTGATTCCAGCTTCTACGTCAAGCGTAAATCCATTCGGAATAAAACCGCCCCCGACAGAGAACTCTAACAGCAAATTTCCTGCAAAGAAAATCGGTGCAAGATGAGAAAAATATAGTTCTTCGCTAAAACTGCGTTTTGTTTCAATAGAACGCGAAAGTAATTCCGCACCATTATCGAACGTCCGGGTCACATTACCAAGCTGCTGGTATAGCCCCGATCCAAGACGGAAACCGATAAGATCATTTTCGGTAATATGATATGCTATGCTCAGGCGCTGTTCGGCAAAAGGCTTGATTGGCGCAGCATCAGCCGGATAGGTAAATCCACTTGATGTCTGTAAACTTGCTTCAAAAAGGGAACGGGATTCGAGATGCTGTTCTTTTCTATCGAACGGTGAATATTTTTCTCTCTCTATTTCTGATTTAATATCTGCAAAGCGAAGCACTGTCGGCTGTATCTTTGTATTTGACTTTGTAATTGGAGTCTCTGAAACAATATGCTCTAAAACGTCCGGCATATTTGCATTATTGATCACAGTAAATGCATCATGTTCTTTTTCTAAAGGACCTTGAGTACGGGGCGCTTCGGATATAGATCCACTATGTTTACTCGAAGAGAGAGCAGAAATAGGGTTAGAAATATTTTTCGTTCCAAAATTTTCTGTCTGTTGAGAAGAAATAATATTTGGTGTAATAGCTGCTTGTAACATATTTTCCTTCGCCTGAGAACTCACAGCTAACTTCTGCGAACCATCGGAGAAAAATTTCGGGATTACATATCCCAAACTTCCTGAAATAAGTATAAGAGCTAATGCTCCCAATACAGCAGTGCGGCGCGAAAAAACAAGGGTTGCCTTTTCACGAACAGGGTTCTTTGCCAAAGCTTCTATCCGCGAGAAAAGTGACGACTCAACCTCAGGACTTACCATCGCTGATCTTGTTGATTCTTGCGCAAGATCACGAAGCATCTCATGCTCGCGGAAAAGAGTACGAATCTCCGGTGACACACTTGTCAAATGCAATAGCTCAGCGCTATCGGCATCGGAAAGCTCGCCATCGAAATAGGCTATGATCGTATTTTCTAATCCGTTACTCATATTTTTTTTGCGTCATTGCTTCACTCGCAATGACATTATCATCGTTCAGTATTTCTGTTCCGTTCTTTTCTTGTGTTGCAATAGCATTCTTATCCATCGTCTCCAACCGGTGCTTAAAGTGTGGAGCAAGAATTTCGCGCAGCATCTTCTTTGCCCGCATAACTCTAACCTTGACATTCACGACTGATGTGCCGGTAAGTTCTGCAACTTCTTCAGAGCTAAAACCTTCTACTTCGCGAAGCATAAATGCATCACGATAAATCGGTGCGATCTTATTAAATGCTCTCTGAAATATCTCTTCTGGAAATTCAAGATCGTCTCGCTCTGCTGAAAGTGTATGGTGATTTCCTTGTCGCTCCCGAAGCTCATCATCAAGATATATGAATTCCGGAGTGAAAACAGATTCGCGGGTTAAATTCAGACAAACTGATCTTGCAATAATCAAAAGCCAGTTTTTTAAGGCTTTTGATTCGCGAAGTTGTTCACGACGTTGATAGACTCGGATAAATACTTCTTGAAATGCATCTTCTGCCTGAGCTTTGTTGCCCATTATATAGAGGCAATAAGAGAAAATACGCTCGCGGTATTTATTATAGACGTACTTAAATGCCGGCATATCGCCGGCAATAAATGCTGCAATGATCTGCTCTTCGGATGCGTCGGTATAAGATGATCTCTGGTTTTCCGGCAAAATGCTGCTGCAGGGAATGATTGCCTCTGCCCTTTAAAGACACATTTAGAGGGGGTTCGGTTACAAATTTTAGAGAGAAATCTTCAGTACTTTGTCGAAATGCCTTAAAAATCGTTTTTTGCGACATAAATTGCAACCGTATACCCATTATTACGTATACGAAATATACCGTAAACCTTCTTTTATGACCCACATATACACCGTTAAAGGAATGCACTGCGCTAATTGTCAGGAGACTGTTGGCTCTGCTTTGAAGAAAATTCCGGAAGTTGAATCCACAATCGTTACTTTATCTCCGCCGCAGGCAACAATTGTGATGAAGGGCCATGTATCTCTTTCAAAGTTCAATGAGGCTCTCGAAAAAACAGGATACTCGCTGTCAGAAAATAATGAAATACTGCATGTTGAAGATAAATCTCAAGAACAATCATATTATCCTCTTCTTCTTGTCTTTGCTTTTTTAGTTAGTATCGTTACAGTTGCAACACTCACTTCAACCGCGCCGAACATTACATCATGGATGGGTAAATTCATGGGCGGTTTCTTTTTGATCTTTTCTTTCTTTAAATTGCTCGATCTTAAAGGTTTTGTCTCGTCCTATTCTTCTTATGATATCATCACGAAGCGATGGTTTGCATTTGGATATATTTATCCATTTATCGAACTTGCATTCGGTATATGCTACTTACTTTTTCCGATGAGTATTATTTTAAATAGTGCTGTTGCAATTGTTATGTCACTTAGTATCGTCGGCGTTATAGAAAGCGTAATGAATAAGAGAAAAATCAAATGCGCCTGTCTCGGCACCGTATTCAATCTGCCGATGGGGACGATTACCATAATCGAAGATGGATTAATGATCGGAATGTCACTTGCAATGATCGGCATGCAAATGTAGAAGCGCCTGACGTTCCATTCGTATTTTTGCCTGCAATCACTTAGAGAACGCCATCGATTTAATACGATCCTGATTCGAGCTATATTAAAAAATATTTTATTGTCATTCTTCTTGTTCTTTGCAGGGCATTCCCCTCCTTCGGGCAGGAGGATTGCCTGACTTCTTAACTTGGAAAGATGCAAAATATATTTATGAAATAGGCGGTTTATATCTTGATGACCAAGATGAGAATTATATTGTTGGTATTTCTGCTTATACAAAGGAAATGGGGGAAGGGAAATAAAAGAAGTATTTTTGCACTATGACACCAATACCAAAACCTGATCCAAAATCATTGAGGCGATACGAGGCGATTGCTGATGCTCTGGTCGAGAATCTTGGTGCCGAAAAATCCAAGATGTTCGGAATGCCGACATTAAAAATTCATTCAAAAGCTTTTTGCGGCTTGTTTGGAAGCGAGATGGTGTTTAAACTCACAGGCGAAGAACATAAAAAAGCGCTTGGATATGAAGGGGCGAAACTCTTCGATCCCTCGGAAATGAATCGCCCAATGAAGGAATGGGTCGTCGTTCCGAAAAAATATTCAGGCAAATGGGAATCTCTCGCACTGGAAGCTTTTAAATACGTGGCATAATTCATGGCATTACTTGACACAATAGGTACGCGAACAAACCGAAAACACATGCCGGATAAATCTTTCCTTGATTCTCCTTTAAAAGTAAAACTCATTAATGCCTTTGCAAATCCGTTTAAGAATGCTATTGCTACAGCTCGTACGTGCTATTCATCCAAAGGAATTATAACGGATGAAGGTGTTTCTATAGAAAAACATGGCGCGCTTGCTAAAAGTATTTATGAAGCAGGGCATCATACGACGCTGCAACATGCACATTTCCAATTCGCGATCGAAGGCGTGTCGCGCCATGCGATTTGGTCGTTCTTGCATTCCCATCCATTTTACAATTCCGAGCAAGTCAGCCAACGGTATGTTGAAGTTAAGAACGGCAGTTTCATAACTCCGAATTTCGAGAACAGCGAAGCGCAGAATCTCTATAACTCTGAGATGGAGCGCATCATGAAAGATTATCATGATCTTATCGGCTTGCTCACTCCTGCAATTTCTGAAGCATATTTCGGAGTTTTTCCGCATCGACAAAAGAAAGCGGATGAATATAATAAAGAGATAAAGAAAAAAGCTCAGGAAGTAGCGCGTTACGTCTTACCAATTTCAACGACGGCTTATCTCTATCATACAATTTCTGGCATCTCTCTTCTGCGTTACTACCGCTTAGCACGGATGGCAGATACTCCGAGCGAAACATTTTTGCTTGTCAAAGCGATGGTGGATGAGCTATTGCGATACGATCCGAACTATGCACTGATCTTAGAAGAGCCCCTTGATCCGGAAAGTTATCCTGAAGCAGAATTCATCCGTACAGGTAATACCGATCATGATGTTGCCCATTTCATCAAGGAATTCGATAACGATCTTGACGGAAATTATTCGCGGCTTGTTGATTATAAAGCATTCGCAGAAAAAACTTTAGCGAATAGTGTGCGCGAGGTTTTAGGTAAAAGTGAACGTGATATCGGCGATGAAGAAGCGATCTCGCTTGTGCTTGACCCCGGCAAAAATACGATATTGGGTGAAACACTTGTGCTCACAACGCAGACAAAACTTTCACGGGCTATGCATAATGTGCATTATACTTTCCGCAAAAAACTTTCGCATACTGCCGATTCACAGGATCAGCGGCATCGCATGACACCCGGATCTCGTCCCATATTGCACATGCAGCTTCGTGACAATGTTCCGGATTTCGAAACGCCGATGGTAGTTACAACTGTTTCGCAACAAGTGCAGGACCGCTACCGTGATTCGATCGAGCGTTCTTGGAAGAGTTATGCAAAGCTCAAAAGTTTTGGAGTAAGGCAGGAATTCGCAGAATATATTTTGCCGAATGCGACGAACATTCGTTTTACCGAATCATCCGATCTTCTTGCATTGCATCATAAACATGCAATGCGCTTATGTTATAATGCACAAGAAGAAATATGGCGTGCATCTGTTGATGAAGCAGATCAGATCCGTTCGATTCATCCGATGATCGGAAAATATTTACTCCCGCCCTGCGGCTTACGTGATCTGGCTCATGTTCGTCCTATCTGTCCTGAAGGAATGCGATATTGCGGCGTGAAGGTATGGAAGATCGATCTGAATCAATATGAACGAGTAATTTAGAGTTATGAGTTTTGAATTCATAACTCAAAATTTACAACTCAAAACTACCTGCAATGCAATTTTCTATTATCATTCCAACTTTTAATCGCGCTCATCTTTTAAGCCGCGCCATAGAAAGTGTTCTTGCTCAGGATTTTTCTGATTGGGAAATGATCGTCATGGATGATGGTTCATCCGATAATACCGGAGAAGTTGTTCGGCTTTTTGCTGATGTTGATCTGAGGATCAGCTATCATTATTCTGAGAATCAGGGAGCGGCGGCGGCTCGGAATCTTGGCGCATCGTTTATATCCGGAAAATATATTACATTCCTTGATTCCGACGATGAATATCTTCCGAGTCATTTACAAAGACGTGCAGAAATTCTTTCGTCGAAACCTGCAATCGAGTTACTACATGGAGGTGTAGAGGTCATAGGGGATCAAACAGTCGCCGATCTCAACGACACCTCAAAGTTAATTCCGATATCTGATTGTATCGTTGGCGGCACTTTTTTTATCCGCCGCGATCTTTTCAAACGTCTCGGAGGCTTTGCTACTATTCCGTATGGCGATGACAATGATTTTTATAACCGGGCTTCAAAACTTGGAGCACTAATCGGAAAAGTGGATATTCCGACATACCGATATTACAGGACGGAAGCTGATTCCATTTGTAATATTGTTATTAAAAACGCAAGGGGCGGAATTAAATAAAATAGTGG
>JANYLL010000356.1 GCA_025357895.1 Ignavibacteriota bacterium | reverse complement strand
CACATCAGCAAGAAGTTTTAATTCAAGTTCAAGATCGAAATGCTCTCCGGGTTTGCCGTCAGTTTTTGTGCGCGGTGCTTGATTGGTCGGCGACTTAAAAAAATTATTTCCTAATCCGCCTCTGCCGCCTTTTGCAATTGTAACCTGCTGGTAGGGCGTTACAAGATCGGCAAGAATTTCGCGGTTCGTCTCATTCATAATAAGCGTTCCGACAGGAACCTTGATAATAAGATCATCAGCGCTTCTGCCTGTGCAATTATCTGCAGCACCCGGATTTCCTGAATCTGCCTCATACTTTCGATGATAACGAAAATCCAAAAGTGTAGAGAGCTGCGGATCGGCGAGAAAAACCACCGAGCCTCCAACGCCGCCATTGCCCCCAGTGGGACCGCCTTTCGGAATATATTTTTCTTTACGCCATGCAATAACTCCGTCGCCGCCTTTACCGGCAGCTACACTGATCTTCGCCTGATCGACAAATTGCATTAGAAAAAATGTATTGGTGATGTAATATTAAAACGCAGGCGCAATGCCTCATTCAAGCGGAGCGCAGTTTTCGAATCGGGACGGATCTTATGCATATCCAAAAGCGAACGCAGATTTAACTCTGCCTGAGAATAATCTTCAATCGTATTTAGCATCGCGATCGCGCGGTCATATTCATGTTTATTGTCGCGAAAAATTTTCTCCAGACATTTCTTGCGGAGTTTAGAACCGATGAACATTTGAATCGGAGGGAAAATATTTTTTTCTTTATCTGCAATTGGATTTGCTAATGACGGCGGAGGTAGCACCACGCCTATCTCGCGAAGCTCTTTCAGAAATTCATCGTATTTCCGAATGGGGGCAAGCTCTTCAACGAGACCAATTACTTCTGAGGCAAGGTATGCTTCTTTAATTGCAAATGCAATATCCTCCGATGAAAATTCCTGCTGTGCATTATCTGCCGGTATGGATAAGCCTTTATCAGAAAGTATTAACTCTACACTATTTCGAGCGATAATTTTAGAATCATGATATTCAAAAAGCGGTGCAAGATACACTGCGATCTCTTGCAATGATGAATATTTCATGATGGAGCGATCTACATCGCTTAGGAATTTTGCAAGAATGCTCTTATCTAACTCGGCTTTGCCGCTCTGCAATTCAATTGCAAACCATTCATCTAACATCTCTGCAAAATACGGATAATCCACAAAATAGCTCAGCCGTGCAAGCATTGACTCGCTGATATAGACAATGTCACTTCCGAAACTCAAGAATTCAGCAATGAATGCTTGCGGTGTGAGCAAATAACGGTAAGTATCAGTAAAAGCATCATGAAGAAGCGTGTGCAGTTGCGGCGGCGGAAGTTCAAGCGTAAAGCGTTCCTCAGGATGTCTTTCTTCTAAAAGCAAATGAAGGAAACCCTTCGTATTTTCCTGCAAGACGCCGGTTTCAAAAATTCTGGCAACAGCAAATTCTGTCTTCGAAATATCTTCCGATTCTGAGATCCAGCGCATCGCCTTCGCGGCCTTTTCCTTTCCAAAGTCAGCAGAAGATGTTTTGGTGAGATGAGTAGTTGTAGATTCCATTATGCACACATTCTATCTAAGCGTTGTATAACGCAGAAAAGAGGGGAAACATTTACGATGATACTATCAAAACGAAGCCCGTACCTCCGCTCTTGCATTATGAATGACACTACGATCTATTCCGTTTGCAAGTTCGGAGCGTCCGTTATATCCTCCTGTAAGCACTATACCGGAAGCGACTTGCAGATCGAGCGATAGGCTCCAGAGCCATGTACTGCCCGATAATCTACCTTGGGTGATCGAATAGGGAAGAGTGATGATATTCACGGCATTCCGGACGACAAGTTCATCTCTTCCGATCTCCGTGCGAAGCCGCGTAGAAGAAGTGATGCTGTATCTGGCATTCAAGGAGAGGCTGTTAAGTGATGCTTTAATATTTGGAGTGAATGAATTATCTTTTGCAACGGAATATCCAAACCGCGTTCCAAATCCGAAAGATGAAGCGAATGGTTCGTACGTCCATTCCGTGTTTGCATCGATTCGTTGAGTGGTATGGGATCGAGTTGTTGAATGCGCATCAGTCGCGGCATTATCAAAGATTTGTGCGATATTTGTTTCGTTGCTGAGTTCATACGTCGGACGAAATCTTCCACGCAAAGAAAATTCTCGGTAATAGAGGCGCTCAAGTCCGGTATTATATTGCACGGCATTTTTTCGTTCTTGATATCGCAGTCTGTAGGACTGTGTAGTGTTATTATCCAAAATATTTATATCCTGCTGTGTTTCGAATAGCCCACGAAGTGTTGTCGAATCATTAAGAAAATGCGACAGCTTTAAAAAATAAATATCAGATGAATAAATATCGCTGCTATTCTCTTCAATTCGAATGGATGTTTCGGTGCCAAGATATGGCAAAGGATTTAACCGAAGATGAAGTGATGAGCGAAGATTTGTAACGGGGAAAAGTGCTTCAGTCGGTATAGTGAGGAGGATATATGTGCCTTCATCGGCGTATGTTGCCAAAGCAAATTCTTCCGGGTCTTGCTTTCCGTTGCCATTCAAGTCACCTAAATATTTGTAGTTGCCAAGTCCTTTTTGAACCGGAAAAAACACTCGCTGAATTTGCGCTGCGCGCTGCTCCGATGCTTCGTAGATTCCATCGAAGCTCACAATTGAATTTGTGCTTTGATACCGAGGAATGAATCGTAATAAGAGGCTTGATACATTCCCGCCATTTAAGACTTTCGAAAGCGAATCTTTATAATCTTTCCTGCGATAGCCAATATCGATCTGCGAAGAAAATCCGGAGAGATTAATAAGCGACGAAGAAAATTGATATGTCGTTCCATCGCTGATGTGAGTAAATGATCCGCTGCGAGAACTATCATCAGAACGGAATTGAATAGAGGCTCCGAATTTTATTTTTGGACTAATTAAAACATTAAGCGATGGAGTGAATTGGTTATATCGAAAAGATAGTGGTGAAAGAGAATCCAAAGTAGTAAAAGGATTAGTAACTCGTTTTTCAGAAATAAATTGCAAACTGGGAGTCAGATCGGTCGCATAAGTTCTATAGGACTTATTAATGAGGACAGAATATGAATCCCAAATCGACTTTACACCAATAGATAAATCAGAAGTTACAATATGTGACGCAGATAGAATGGCATTCGGCGAGAAGAGTGAGTCTTCACGAATTGATAAGACTCCGGAAAATCTTTCGGCACGATATATAGTAATACCACGGCTATAGAGTCCGTATTGCAATGCAAGACTTGCCGGAGAAATGCCGAATTGAGCAGACGCCTTTCTTTCACGCTCAGAACTTACGGCAAAGTTATAATTTTCAATCGGCGCGTCAATCCCATAACTACGCAATTCTTCAACTTTTCTATCTCTATCTATCAGAGAGAAATTTGCGCCCTTGAACCTCTCAGAATAATTTGCGCCAATAATTGAAGACCCTATAGTATCGCCGTATGAGCTATAGAGGTGATACGCATTATCTTGAACCAGATTTAATGGAGCAAAAAGATTCGGCTGAAGTTGGCTGTGTGCGATCTCGCAGGTGAATGCAAGGGAGTTGGAGGGAAGAAAAGTAAGTTGACTTGTAAGAAGTTGGTTGCGCTGAGGGAGTGGAAGATAAACAATGGTATCATAGTCACCAAGCCCCGTTCCCACAAAAGAAAATTGACCTATACTATTTCTGATATAAGAGCCTTTCGTATTTCCAGCATAACCAAAAGCAATATTATAGATCGCGTTTACTGTATCAAATGGTGCATAACGGTAGAACGAAAGTAGATTTCCCAAGATCAGTGTATCAAGTCGCAAATAATATCCTCGCGATCTTCCCAATGAATCTCGCCCGGCAAGTACCACTCCGGATTTACGAGCTTTTAGCTGATCAACTCCGGCATTAGTGAGAATTGATCTATCCGAATCACTCAGGGATAGGTTGCGCGGAGAATTCTGATCATCTCCTTCTCGAATATAACTTGTTGTAAATTGTAATTTATTAGCGAAGAATCGTGAATTCTGCGAAGCCACAATAAGAGTTCTGCTATATTGTTCATCAGTATATTCAAAATCAATAGTGATGCGTGAAGCGCTGGTTATAATGCGTTTATTACTGAATATAATTTCTGCAAGTCCATAGTCAATTACATAATCATTTAATTCACCCCGAACAAGTTGCACACCATCGATGTAAACATGTTCTGTTCCGGCAATGATAATGATGGCTCGCTCTCCATTCTTACCTTGCAGCCGATATGGTCCTTGAACGGCATCTAATCCTTGAATTGTATACGTAAAAAATTTTCCCTTCGTCGCAGAGGCATTAAGGATAAGTTCTGTCGGCCCAAGCTGTAAGTCCGTCTTTGCACCAAGTACCTTTCGTGAAAAATTATTAAATATTGGATCAAGTTGCGGCTCTTCACGATATAAAATTGTTTTTCTCGGATGGAGATCAAGCGTATAATCACCAAGTGTAGCTTGAAATATTTTTCCGGCAGTCATTTCGATGTAAATACGATCAATATCACGAAGCGTTTGAGTATTTCCTTCCGGTTGAAGCGGCGTGGATTCTTCACTTACGGCACCTTTGAATGAAAGCTCATCACCAAGATCGCCGCTGAAGGTGAGATTAAAACTATTAGTAAATGTTAGGTCCTGAGTACTGCCTGCTTGTATTCCGCGGGTTATGCCACCGGATTTTGTCAGGTTCATGGCTTTTTCCTGAGTAATATTTGGTTGCAACTGCGAATTTATTGTTGTATCGCCGCGCTGTTTTGTGGCTAATTCTGCGGAATCATTTTTTGTCCTATATCTCGTATATGTCCTGTGAAGATTTAATGGTAGCACGGAATATCTTATTTCTAATATCCGAGTAGGTACAGTCAGAATTTCCCCTGATGGAATACTAAAAAAAGTTTTCCGGAGCTGCGTTGAAAGTAAAAGTGTATGAAAGTTCGAATCGATGGAGTAATCTCTTCCTTGCTGTAGAACTATCAGCGAGTCAATGGTTAGCTTAAGTGTGCTGGGAAGAATAAAATCATTTGGCAGGGTGATCAGAGAATCTTCCAAAGAATGCAATTGAATCTGAGATCTATGTTCTTGTCCGTAAGACGGAGTAGGGGAAAATATCCCTGCAATGAGAAAAAAGATCAGGGAAATAACTACAAAGGCTGATTTCACGCCATATTAACAACTGTTAGGAAGGCAAAAGTTTTACCGATCATCATTGCCGGCGGGGTAAAAATTTTTCCCTTGCTCCTTCAATAACGACTACAAACTCCCCTTTGAAGGGATGCTCTGTAAAATATTTTACGAGCGAGCCAAGTGTTCCTCTTTCGAATTTCTCTGAAGGCATCGTCAGATCAATGCAAACCACTGCATTGCTGTCTCGTCCTATGCCGTCACATAAGTCCTGCAGAAGTTGATTAAGCCGATAAGGAGCCTCAAGAAAAATCAACGTCTCCTTTCTATTTTTATATTCCGATGCTGCTTTTTTGCGTTCGGTTTTATCGCGAGGAAGAAATCCGACGAATGTAAAAGACAAAAGTGAGAACCCGCTTGCAACAAGAGCGGCAAGAATACTTGATGCGCCCGGAACAGGAATAATTTTTATTTTCCGGTAAATACATTCCCTCACCAATTCGCTTCCCGGGTCAGCAAGAAGTGGGGTACCGTCATCGGATATAAGAGCAAGTGTTTTGCCATCTTCTAAGAGGATAAGCGCTTCGGCAGTTGCATCTTTCGTCGTATGCTCATTCAAAAGAATAAATTCTTTTTGAATTTGTAACCCGGCAAGAAATCTTCTTGCAGGTTTTGCTTCTTCGCAGAGAAGGATATCGCAATTTTTGATCGCTTCTGTTGCGCGAAAGGAAATATCCGAAGGATTTCCAATAGGAGTCGAGACGATATAGAGCATTCCTCACAAATTATAATAATGGATGTTCGACGAGAGCTTGACGATACTCGCGAACAAATAGTAGTATGATCCCTGTAAGCGGAACGGCGATGAGCATTCCCAAAAATCCCATGAAGTATCCGAAGACAAAGATCGAAATTATAATTAGCAGAGGAGGGATGCCAACGCCTTTACCAACAATTTTTGGACCAAGGTAATAATTTTCGAAGGTATGTAATCCTCCAATAACAAGAAATCCGCTAACGATTGCACCTAAAGTGATTGGCATCGTTATCATAATCACGGCTTCGACGACAACGATGCTCATGATAAGCCCGATAAAAGGAATAAGATCTAAGAATGCGATAACAACGCCTAAGAGTGCGGCATATGGAACTCCAATGATCGTAAATATAATTGCCCCAAGTGTACCGATTATTATGGCAACGGTGGATTGTCCGCGCATATAACCATAGAGGACTTTATCAATATTCCGAAATGTCGTAATAAATGCCGGTCGATGCCGCTGTGGAATAAGTGACTGAATACTTTCGATCATTATAACCCAGTCTTTAAGAAAATAGACTGCTGCAACAGGTATGATAATAAGATCAAGTATTCTTGCAGCATATCCCGGAATTGCCGAAAGAATAGCAACCAAGACTTCAGGAAGTTGTGTGTAAAGAGTTCTGATCTGTGGAATGATCCCGCCCGTTACGTATTGCTCAACATATTTTTGGGGCAATCCCAGTGTAAGAAAAAATTTTCGTATACCTTCTTCATCGAGAGTCAATGTCGAACCCTGAAAATATGTGGTAATAGTTGTAATCAATGCTTGTATTTGTCCGAAGATCCTTGGAATAAGAATTAAGCCGAGTAAGACGACAACTCCGCATAAAAGAAAAACAATGATAAGAGAACTCCAACCGCGTGATATTTTCCATTTTTTATCAATCCAAATTACGAGCGGATTGAAAAGATACGCAATCAGAAGTCCGATGATAAAGGGAAAAAGTAGGCTTGCCAGTGTGACGAAAAGCCATAAACCCATGAGTATCCCTGCAGTAAACATCATTGTTCGCGCTGCGCGATACTCACGAAAAGGAAACAGGAGAAGGAAAAGTGCGGCTGCGGCGATAAAAGGCCAGGTATTGGTAATAATGAATGCCACCAGAGCAATTAGTGCAAGCCCTCCAAGACCAACAGCAATGCCATCGAAGCGCGACCCATGTTTTATAAGAGCAGCAACGGTTTCCGGATCGTTTTGCTCCGTCGTCAAGATGATGTTTTCCTGCGATTTTGACATAAATAAGCCAGATGTATTCAAAGTAATTTATGCAATTTACTACATTTTTGAAGCAAACACTCCTGTATCCTCGTAATTTTGCAATAATATGAATACAAATACTCTGTATCTTACCGGCTCATCCGGCGGTCTTGGAGCCGTCACACGAGGCTATTTTTTAGAAAGAGGTTGGAATGTTGTGGGTATGGATGCATTTGATGATGGTTTTAAGGATGAAGGATTTTTCTTTCAAAAGATCGATAGTGCCAATGAGGCGTCTGTTGAATTGGCTTTCAAAAACGCTAATGCAAAATTCGGTGCGCCACGCTTGCTTTTTGCAACCATTGGTGGATTAAAACCATGGGCGTCGCATGAAGAAATATCCATTGAGGATTTTCAATTTATTGTTAATCTTAATATCATCGCAACATTTACTTGCGTAAAGCAAGCGACAAAACTAATGAAGCCGCTTGGGAAAGGTACGATTATTACGATGGGAGCAGAAACAGCACTCAAGCCCGAACCAACTAAAGCTGCGTATGTTGCAGCGAAGGCAGCAGTTATCGCCTTCACTCAAACGATTGCGCTCGAAACGAAAGAATTTGGTGTTAATGCTAATTGCATAATACCGACAGTGATTCATACGAAAGCAAATGAATCATGGGGTGCGCCGGAAGATATTCCAAAATGGACAAAACCGGAAGATATTGCAGCGCTTTGTTTGTTCTTAGCTTCTGATGAGGGCAAGGCAGTTAACGGCGCAGTGTTGAGAGTGCCGAATGGGATGTAAATTAAAA
This sequence comes from Ignavibacteriota bacterium, assembly GCA_025357895.1. Taxonomy (GTDB): domain Bacteria; phylum Bacteroidota; class Ignavibacteria; order Palsa-1295; family Palsa-1295; genus PALSA-1296. The sequence goes on along the minus strand of JANYLL010000356.1, from coordinate 5,566 downwards.
GAAAAAATTAAGAAAAGAAACTATGGCTTTAAAAGATACAATTAATTCAGATCTCAATGCTTCGATGAAAGCAGGAGATAAAATTCGTACTGAAACATTGCGCAGCTTGCGTGCTCTTGTTTTAGATTTCGAAAAAAGCGGAGCAGACCGTGAGATGACACCAGATGAAGAAATAAAATTGCTTTTATCAGCAGCAAAAAAGCGGAAAGAATCCATGGAGCTATTTGCAACGAATAACCGACCCGAACTAGCAGAAAAAGAAAAAGCAGAATACGAGATCATTGCTACATATTTGCCAAAGCAGATGAGCCGTGAAGAAGTTGAGAAGCGAGTTGTTGAAGTTATTAAGGAAGTCGGAGCAGCTGGACCTGCCGATACCAATAAAGTAATTCCGGTTCTTATGAAAGAACTTAAAGGCAAAGCAGACGGGAAACTTGTTCAGGAGATTGTAAAAGAAAAATTATTATCGTTATAGTATTATAGTAACGAGTCTAGTGGGACGGACTTTAATCCCTCAGTCAAGCCGAACGGACTAATGTCAGTTCCACTGATTTCAGTTCATAACTAAATCTACATTAATCAGCATGATACTCGATATCATAATTATCGCCCTTATAATTTTCGCCGCATTTCGTGGCTGGCGTAAGGGTGCTGTAAGAATTATTGGCGCATTTGTCATTCTTATCGTTGCGATTCTGATCGCTTCTGCGTTTGGTACTCAATTTGGAAGAGCTATCGGAATAGGACCTACGCTCCTTCATCCGGTGACAGGTTTTTTTATTCTCTTTTTTATCCTCTATATAATTGGAAGTTTTTTGCGGCGATTTCTTACTCCGAAAAGCGGCATTTTCTCAGGTGCGAATAAGATCCTCGGGCTTATACTCAATGTCATTATCTTCGTTTTGGTACTGGGACTTGTTTTTGGATTCCTTCGTATTTTCCAATTACCATCAACAAAACTTGCGAGCGAATCGAAGACTTATCCATTAGTTCTTAAGAGCAGCGCAATTTTGGTTTCGCAGATAAAGCCCCTCGTCGGGCAGATCTCTAATGACGTTTATGATGATCTCTCCCCCAAAGATTCAGTAAAAAAATAAATGATAGACGAATTAGAAGATTACGATCCCTCCGTCATTCAGACCGATCAACTTCGTGCGCAATTGCTTCGCGATATACCTCGGCAATTTCGCCGAGCAGCACAGGTTTTAGAATTTGATGAAATTCTCGTCGCCCATCTTCGCTATGCGCATTCTCCACTTGGAAGATATGCGCTTGCAAAAGAAATGATCCCTAAAAGTGATCGTGAAAAAATCGTGACATCTTTCGCAGAGATAGACGAACTTCGCACACTTATTGGATCTGGTGAAATACCAAGCTTTGATGGAATTAATGACATTCGCAACATACTTCACAAAGTGGAGATCGAAGGCAGTACTATATATATAGACGAAGGCTTGCCTATGTTGCGAACTCTGAAATCCATGCGGTTGCTTCGGGATTTCTTTGCATCAAGGACGAAGCCTGCGCCTACAATTTGGAAATCCGCTGTTCATCTTTTTGAAGACCGGCTTATCGAAATGGCTTTCGATTCTGTCTTTGAAGAGAATGGAGCAGTAAAAGATTCTGCAAGTTCAGAGCTTAATAGAATTCGCCGTGACATCGTAAATACAGGTGAGAAGCTTCGCAATAAACTTGCCTCCCTTATCAGAAAATTTACTGAAGACGATCTGCTGCAGGAAAATATTATTACCCAACGTGATGGAAGATCGGTTATTCCAGTAAAGACCGAGCATAAGAGAAGAGTCGCGGGAATGATTCATTCTGTTTCGCAGACGGGGCAGACTATTTATATTGAGCCAGCGGAAACCATAGAACTCAATAATGAACTCCGTTCATTTGAATTTGCCGAGCAGCGCGAGATTGACCGCATCCTTCGAGAACTTACTGAGAGGATCCGTTCATCTGTACCTGCGATCTTGCGCTCACTTGAGATTGCCGGACATCTTGAAGCGATCTTTGCGAAGAGCCGATATGCAATTGCCATCGAAGCTTCAACTCCGACGATCAGTTCTTCAAAAAATCCGAGTGATAGCATCCTTACTTTTCATGAAGCCCGGCATCCGTTTCTGATTACAAAACTTGGAAGAGAAAAAACGATTCCTTTTTCGATTTCACTTGATAATGAAAAGCGAACGCTGATTCTGACAGGTCCCAATGCAGGAGGAAAAACAGTTTTATTAAAGACGACGGGGCTTTTGATCCTGATGAGTCATGCAGGACTTCCCATTCCTGCAATGTCTGATGCTGTGCTGCCCTCGGTGGATGGGCTGTATGTTGATATAGGTGATTCGCAATCTATCGCAGACGATCTTTCCACATTCAGTTCACACATCAGATCGCTAAAAGAAATTATCGAGCAATGCAATGAATATAGTGTCGTTTTGCTCGATGAGATCGGAAGCGGCACTGCTCCTGAAGAGGGCGGTGCGCTTGCCGAAAGTATTCTTGAACATCTCACAAAAAATTCTGGCTTTACTATTGCAACAACCCATTACGGTAGGCTTGCAGCGTTCGCTGAAACTTATGATGGTGCGATCAATGGCTCGATGGAGTTCAGCGAGGCTGATCTGAAACCCACCTATCGCTTCCGTATCGGTATTCCTGGTTCATCTCATGCCTTCGATATTGCAGAGCGATATGAAATGCCGAAGCGTATCATTGGACGCGCCAGAGAAATTGCAGGAGGAAAATCATCGCTGCTTGAAGATCTGATCCATTCACTAAGCGCGAAGGAGCAGGAAGTTGTTGTAAGAAAAGCAGAGATCGAAAAAGAACTTGGCAGATCGCGCATTGAGCGATTAGAATATGAAAGATTAAGCGGCGAGATCACCACTCAGAAGAAAAAAATTCTTGCAGAAGCATCGAATAAAGCTGATGAACTTCTATCGAAAGCAAATAGCTTTGTCGAGAAAGCAATCCGCGAAGCGCGCGAAGCTGCAACTCCTGGAGCTAAAGCTGATGCAAAGGAGGCAGCTTCGGATCTGACAAAACTGCGAACTCAGCAGCGAGAAGAATTAAAAGAAATAGAAAGAGAAGTTGCTGAACATAAAACGGAAAGTGCACCGAAAGTTGAGCCTAATTTTGAATTAAAAATCGGTGCGAAAGTCAAATTACTTTCTAATCCGTCCCAAACAGGGGAAGTATTATCTGTTAAAGGCAATGAAGCTGAGGTTGCTTTCGGTTCAATGAAGATGAAAGCAAAACTTTCGCAACTTGAAGTGATCTCAAATGCAGAAGCGAGACAGGATGAGCGCAAACTTAAACAATTTGGCACGTTCTACGACGAAGCATTTTCTCCTCGTATCGATCTTCGCGGAAAATATGGGGACGAAGGAGTTGTAGAAGTCGAGAAGTTTATTGCAACGGCAAATGCCAGGGGGCTTAATAAAGTTGAGATCCTTCACGGAACGGGAACCGGCGCGCTCGGCAGACGCATTCATCAATCACTAAAATCAAATCCCGATGTCGCCGCCTTCCGCTTCGGCGAACGAACAGAAGGCGGGATGGGAGTAACGATCGTAGAATTGAAGTAAATGAAATTCAAAAAAATCTTAATCGCTAATCGCTCGGAGATCGCGCGGCGCGTTGTTCGCTCTGCGCATGAATGTGGTTATCAAACGATTACTATAGCTTCGCCCCATGACGGGAATGCACTCTATGTGCGTGAGGCTGGTGAGTTTCATAGCTTGCGAGGGAATACTCCTTCTGAATCCTACCTTGATGTAGCTCAGGTTCTTACAATTGCAAAAAAAGCTAAAGCCGACGCCGTTCATCCGGGATATGGATTTCTATCGGAGAATGCATATTTTTCAGACGCATGTGCAAAGGCAGGAATAAAATTTATCGGTCCCACTCCGGAAGCCATAGATCTTCTCGGAGATAAAACGAAAGCGCGAACTCTAGCAAAAAAATTAGGGGTACCAACTCCCGGTGGCACAACAGAAGCATTGCGCGATGAAGTCGAAGCAGTTGCAATAGCACAGAAGATCGGCTATCCTGTTATGCTGAAAGCGGCAGCCGGTGGAGGCGGGAAAGGGATGCGCATTGTTGAATCTGAATCGGGAATTCCAGAAGGTTTACAGCGTGCCAAAAGTGAAGCGCTGAGTTCTTTCGGCGATGATCGAGTGTATATTGAAAAATATATTACAAGTCCACGTCATATCGAATTTCAAATTCTTGCGGATTCTTACGGTAATGCTATTCATCTGGGAGAACGCGAATGCTCTATTCAACGCCGCAATCAAAAGTTAATTGAAGAATCTCCATCTGTAGTTCTGAGCGCATCAATGCGAAAAGAAATGGGAGATGCTGCGATCTCTCTTATCAAAGAGGCAAAGTATGAGGGCGCAGGAACGGTCGAATTCCTTGTTGATGCAGCAGGGAAATATTATTTCCTCGAAGTCAATACTCGGTTGCAGGTCGAGCATCCTGTTACGGAATTTGTAACCGGAATGGATTTAGTCAGAGAACAATTTCGAATTGCTGAAGGAGAAAAGCTTGGTATGCAGCAGAAAGATATTTTCACACGCGGGCATTCCATCGAAGCGCGCATTCAGGCAGAAGATGTCTTGAATGATTTTCTGCCGAGCTTAGGAAAAATTTCGTATGTTCGTCATCCGGGAGGAGCATTTGTTCGCAATGATAGCGCTCTATTCGAAGGCATGGAAGTTTCAGGATTTTATGATTCTCTACTGAGTAAATTAATAGTTTGGGATCTTGATAGATCAAAAGCGATTAGGCGAATGCAACGAGCATTAGAAGAAATGAAAATTGCCGGAGTATCGACAACGATTCCATTCGCGCGTTTTGTCATGGAAAATAAAACTTTTCAAGAGTGCGATCTCTCAACGAAATTTGTAGAGGATGAATTTACGCAAGAAGTTCGCGACGCATTACATCAAAAATATATTGATACAAATGCCAATGCTTTTCTTGGAGTACGTTCGTATTCCAATGCAAAGCGAAAACGAAAACTTTTTGCAGGGATTGAATAAACTGTTATGACTTACGAAATGCACCCCCGGCATTATAGAATACATTGGCTTGTTGCAGCACTTGCACTAATTCTTCTCGTTACTTTTTTTCCTTATATTTTCGGAGGTAAAACTTTTCTCCCTGCCGACCTCTTCGATACGATGGTGGCTCCTTATAATACACAGTACGGGCTGCCTCAAGCGCAGAATCATTATATCTTTGACGGACTTGCACAGACATACCCTTATAAAAAGCTCACAAAAGAAGCGCTTGAAAAAGGGACGTTGGCATATTGGAATCCGCATATCTTAGGAGGCTATCCTCAATACGCAGAATCGCTTGCAAATAATTTCGATGTTTTTAATATCCTTCTGCTCTGGTTTGATCCGATAGATGTTATTCATTGGGAAACAGTGCTCGAATTATTTGTCGCAGGAATTGGAATGCTTTTACTCTTAAAATGTTTTGGAGTATCACCGATTGTGAATTTGATATTTGCAAGCGCTTATATGCTCAACAGCATGTTCATTAC
>JANYLL010000342.1 GCA_025357895.1 Ignavibacteriota bacterium | reverse complement strand
TTCGAGAAAATAGCAGAGAGATCACGGACGAGAGATTCAAGCTTCGTTTTATCAATTTGAATATCTGTCGGAGGCTCTATCACTTCTACTTTTCGGGCTTGTGCAAAATCAGGGAGGTTCTTATCTTCATCGGTAAGCTGCTTGCGATCTAACGCAGCCTTCTTTTTAGTGAACGTCTCATTTGCACAAGCCCGAAAAGTAGAAGTGATAGAGCCTCCGACAGATATTCAAATTGATAAAACGAAGCTTGAATCTCTCGTCCGTGATCTCTCTGCTATTTTCTCGAAATATAAACCGATACAGAATTCTAACGTAACACTGTCATTCAACAATACCTATGAGTTCATTAAGAATACTGAAGGTACAAATATCCGAAAACCGTTAACAACCTGTGATCTCAATATTCAAGCAAGCGCTCAAGCTGTTGATGACGGTGAGCCGCTTTCCTTAGCAATGGCTTTTACTGCACTCTCGCCTGATGCACTTCCTGAGCGCAAAGTGTTAATTGAAAGAACTGAAAAACTCGCAAAGGATTTAACTGCGTTGACCGCTACGAAAAAATATGACGATAAAGAATATACAGGACCTGTTCTTTTTGAAGGCAATGCCGGCAGTGAATTCCTCAGTGAACAGATCTTAGGCAAACTCTCCGCTCAGCGTGAAGATATATTAGGGGGAGGTTCAGTTTTTTCTTTAGTCAGTAAAGGTCCGACATTCCAGAAAAAGATCGGTACACGTGTTCTTCCAGTCTCAATAACTGTTCGAGATATACCTCTTGTTAAACCGAAATCGCGTGGCTCATATCTCGGAAATTATTCTGTCGATGAAGAGGGCGTTATACCGGCAGATCTTACCCTTATTGATAACGGAATTCTTAAAACTTTATACATGACGCGCACTCCGACTAAAGAAGTACATGAGCCCAACGGGCATTCCCGTCCGCTTGGCGGCGGCATCGGAGCCGGATCAAGTGCAGGTCCAGGCGTTGTCGAAATATCGGATAAAAAGGCAATCAAAGCAAGTGAGATGAGAAAAGATCTTATAAAACGCGCGAAAGAAGACGGATACGATTTTGCTTTTATCGTGCGCTCCATGCAAAAAGGAACATTGATCTTTAGCGAAGGTATGGGGAATTTTGGTGACATGCTTGAAAGCGGAAAGATGCTTTCACCCGCTCTTGTATATAAGGTCTCCACAAAAGATGGTTCTGAAACTTTGATCCGAGGAGTAGAGATAAGTTTGCCGACTGCAAGAGATCTTCGTGAGATCATCACTTCAAAAGAAATTGTGACGCAGGATATGGGGTTGGCATCAGGCTCCGGAGGAGGATTTTTCTCTTTCGGCGCTAAAGTACCTGCTACACTGATAGCTCCTGAATCTGTTCTTGTTCCTGAACTTGAAGTTCGCAAGAAAAAAACCAGTGCGAATCCGACGCAGCCGGTAGTTGAAAAACCTTAAGAAGTAAACAGTTGACAGCTTACAGTAGGAATAATACTGAATACTGTCAACTATTATCTGTTAACTCTTCCAATCACCGCAAACATCCTTCCTGATTGCTTTCCGTCCCTGCGATACGAATGTAAATTCAGATCGGTAATTGTGCAGCGAGGATTTATTTCAATGTGATCAAGAGGTACTCCACCGATGAGCAATTGATCGCGATTTGCTTTTTTTATATCGAGCAAACATTTCCCGTTCGGCAATTCGGTATAATGATCTTTTTCAAATAGCGTTGCGACATCCGTAGCGACTTCGTAATTAGCTCCGGAAGCTGAAGCGCCAATGAATGCAAACATATTTTCTGTCTTTGCTCCAAGAGAGATCATTCTCCTTACAACAGCAATAGTAATAAGCTGCTCTGTTCCCCTCCAGCCTGCGTGGACGGCAGCAATAATTTTTACTATCGGATCATATAAAAGAATTGGAGTGCAATCAGCAATACTCACGACAAGAAAAACATTTTCTTCACTTGTTATTAATGCATCGGATTCTTTCACAATGCTTTCATCGCCCTTCACAATATTAATATTAGCTGAATGAATCTGATTCTGATAGACAAATTTTGCCTCCGGAGGTAATCCGATCTCTCTATAAAACCTCCGGCGATTTTCCACTACATTCTTCGGATCATCACCAACATGGCTTGAAAGATTTAAGCCATAAGGATATGGTGAAATGCCACCTTCACGTGTGGATTGTGCGGCGATGAGTTCGGGGAATTGTTTAAATATTTCAGGAGCAATGAGCATTCTATTCTACTTTATAAAGATCTTTTCGTTTCTTGGTTGCTTCGAGTCTCTTGTATTTCGGGCGCTCAGTTAAATATTTCTTGAGAATATCACGAACTACAAAGAAATCTTCATACGGATGATAGGGAATTCCGCTCTTTGAGCAAAATTTTGAAAGCATATCGCGCGCAAACACAACATCAGATATTTCTACCGGGCAATGATCGGAATATCCATCGCCGATATAGACGATCGTATCTTCATCTGCTGAAGTTGTCATGATCGTCCCGCATTTACATGCTCCGCAGAATCGGCAGGATTCTCTGGCATGTTGAAATTCAGCAGAAAGTGTACCTGATTCCGTTAGCTCTACCTTATTAGCATAGTACGGAATACTAATTCCATGTTTTGCAAAGATCGTTCGGATATATATCGAAAATCCATCGCTGACAATTGTCAGTTTAATATTTGAGTCTGCACAAAATTTTACAAATTCCAAAAATCCCTTACGCAACGGCTCTGCTTCGAACATCGTCTTTAATACTGCAGCATTTGCATTCTTGACCGTTGCGCACGCTTCAGTGATACATTGCTGTGCAGCATATTCTCCGGTATTAAATTTTTCCCAAACCTTAAAGGCATAGGGATCACCAAACTCTTTGAAGAGTTTATCCCAAATATCATTTACAGTTACAGTTGCGTCGAAATCGCAGTAAATATGATACATCAGCAATTAAAAATGTAAAATTAAAATTTGGGAAAAAGGTGTTTTAATGTAAGGATATTCTAGATTTGTTGTTTTTCAATTCTCAATATTATTTCTCAATTTTTGAAATGCCGGAAAATAATTCGCAGCTTCTTGTGCTCATTGACGGAATGGCAATTGCCTACCGCGCGTATTTTGCATTTATCGGT
>JANYLL010000318.1 GCA_025357895.1 Ignavibacteriota bacterium | reverse complement strand
AAAGCTCTGCTCAGGCAAGCAGCTTGCGATGCTCGGAAAATTATTTGCAGAGAAATTACAAGTTGAAGAAAAATTTAGCAATGCTAGCGTAATCTTTGGCTCAGCGTATAAAGGCATTCCGATAGCAGTTGCAACTTCAATTGCTTTGGCAGAGAGCAGCCGCTCGGATATACGTTCTGTAAGTGACCGCAAGGAAGCAAAGACACATGGAGATGCAAGCACATTTCTCGGAGTTATCAAGCATGGCGATAAAGCCGTGATTGTTGACGATGTGATCACAACAGGCGGCACAAAATATGAAGCGATTCAAAAACTTCGTGAAGCCGGCTGTGAACCGCTCGGGTTTATCATTGCATTCGATCGCGCCGAACCTGCTGAAGGAAGTAAAAATACTGCCAAAGAAGTCTTTGAGAAAGAAACAGGGCTTCCGATCTATGCACTTGCAAATGTGAGTGATGTGGTAAAAGTCAAACCGGAATTTAAGGGAATGTTAGATAAATATCTTGCGCAATTCTGATTTCATCCTTCATCCTTGTACCTTCATCCTTACCCCTTTCCCTCCCACATCATCCCTTCGCATGGGATGTGAATAGTTGTGACTGCTTCATCAAGGGCAGTACAAAGCGCTTCATCGGCAGCATAATGCTTACATGAGGCGCACATCACATTCTTTTCAATTCTTCGAACGCGCGAGAAATGTTTGCGGTATGCAAGCTGAGCTGGATAAAGTACGAACATTCCTATCGCAAAGAAGAAGAAAGTCCACCAATCGCCGTAATTTTCAACATAGCCGCGGGCAAGCCACAGCCCGATAAGGACGATGGCGAAGCGAAGTATGCCCCAGTAGATTATTGAACCCAATGTAGTCGTTAGTATATAGTCTTTAGTCGAAAGTTAATACGGTTCAATGGTATTTCAGTTTCTTTTACCGAAAGGCGCAGGGCTTTAGCTCGCGGACACAATTCAATTTGGTAGATTCATTCAGGTAAAGCCTTCGTCTACCGAACCCCCCTTGTATGGAAAATGTTACTCTTCTCATGGCTAAAGTTTTGCTCGGAATGAGCGGCGGACTTGATTCTTCGGTGGCAGCATTGCTTTTGCAGCAGGCTGGGCATGAAGTTATCGGAATTACGATCAAGACCTATAATTATGATGACATTGCAGGATCGAATCCAGCAAATGATACGTCATGCTGTTCACTGGATGGAATTAACGATGCTCGCCGCGTTGCCTCAATGCTTGGTATTCCGCATTATGTTTCCGATATGACTGAAGAATTCGGCGGAGCAATTATTGATTATTTCAAAGAGACCTACCTTGAAGGCAAGACTCCGAATCCGTGCGTGAAATGCAATCGCGAAATTAAATGGGCAGCGATGCTTCGTAAAGCTGATGCTTTAGGATGTGATTATATTTCGATGGGACATTATGTAAATTTGCGTGAAGAAAATGATCGTATGATCATCTCAAGATCGAAAGATGCGACGAAAGATCAATCCTATGCTCTTTGGGCAGTGCGAAATGAACATTTTCGCCGAACACTTTTTCCGCTTTCATCGTATACAAAAAAGCAGATCAGAGAAATTGCGTATGTGAATAATCTTCCTGTAGCAGGGAAGAGAGAGAGCTACGAGATTTGTTTTGTTCAGGATAATGATTACAGAAGATTCTTGCGGGATAATGTAGCGGAGTTATCTGAGAGAACTCCTCAAGGAAAATTTATTTTGCAAAACGAGATCGTTGGTGAGCATGATGGGGTACCATTCTATACGGTCGGTCAGCGCAAAGGACTTGGCTTGAGCATCCCTTCTCATCCTGCACCGCTTTATGTGACGGGACTTGACATTGTGAATAATACCGTCACTCTGGGTGATGATGAAGAACTTTTTGATTCTGAACTCGTAGCATCATCTGTGAATATGGTGAAATATGCCGAGCTTCCTTCGGAAGGAATCCGTATCACTGCAAAAATTCGTTATAAGGATGAGGGTGCGCCCGCAATGGCATATCCTTATGGTGAAGACCGGTTTCGCGTTATTTTTGAAGAGCCGCGCCGCGCCATCACTCCAGGGCAATCAGTTGTTCTTTATGAAAAAGATGATGTTGTTGGAGGTGGAATTATTGAATAGAACCATTTTATATATAACCATGAAAAAACGTAGTATCAATTTTTTTATTGCAGCTCTTGCTGCATTTGTCATTACTCTCGTAGGCTGCAGTCCGAATTCCACTATTCCGACCGTTCCTCTTAAAACGGGCGAAGCCACGGCTACAATAAGCGGGTTGGGTAATTTTTATTCAACGAATGCCTTTGCTGATAGCAACAGTAATGTCACCTATCATATGCGCGCAACAATTCCAGGTTCTTTGACTGATTCGATCGTGATCGATATTGTGGTAACGAAAAAATCTCCTATTGCTTACACCGTCGATGTTTCAAATGATAATTTTAGCAGTATCTCATATTGCATTGTCCAGCAGGATGGAACGTGCAAAAATTACAAGGCACAAAATGGCACCGGCTCAGCATCGATAAAGGTAACAGCTATTAGTCCGTCATTTCAGGGTACATTTAACGGTACATTACAATTGGTTGGAGGCTCCGAAACGGTTTCAGTTTCAGGAGGAGAATTCAACGCTGCCTGGCAATAATTTCTTTTCTGCTACCGAAGTAATCTATATCAATGCAGACCAACGAAGAACTCCTCACGCTTCTTCGCGCCGAAGCTTTGCTTGGGGGCGGAGAGAAGCGAATCGCCGATCAGCATAAAAAAGGGAAGCTTACAGCCCGTGAGCGTATCACGCTACTTCTCGATGAAGGGTCGTTCGAAGAATTCGATATGTTCGTCCGTCATCGTTCGAATGATTTTGGTTTGGATAAGCAGCGCCCGCTTGGTGATGGAGTTGTAACAGGAAGCGGCAGAATTCATGGCAGAATCGTTTTTGTCTTCAGTCAGGATTTCACGGTGTTCGGGGGTTCGCTTTCCGAAGTTCATGCAGAGAAAATTGTTAAGGTCATGGAGATGGCGATGATGGTCGGTGCTCCTGTGATAGGGTTAAATGATTCCGGCGGTGCTCGTATTCAGGAAGGTGTGGTCTCACTTGGCGGATATGCTGATATATTTTTGTTAAATACTCTCGCTTCCGGCGTTATTCCGCAAATATCTGCGATACTGGGTCCGTGTGCAGGTGGTGCAGTGTATTCTCCGGCGATAACGGATTTTGTCTGGATGGTCGAAGGCACAAGTTATATGTTCGTAACGGGTCCGAATGTGGTTAAGACAGTTACCCATGAAGACGTAACAAGTGAAGCATTAGGCGGCGCCGATACTCATGCAGAAAAATCCGGCGTTGCGCATTTTGCAAGCGCTAACGAACTTGAATGTCTAGAAGGAATAAGAAAACTTCTGAGCTACATGCCACAAAATAATCGCGAGAAAACTCCGATTATTAAAAGTGATGACGAAGTTGCTCGCGATTGCTCAAAACTTAATTCTATTATACCCGATAGTGCAAATAAAGCCTACGATATAAAGCATGTCATCGAAGAAGTGATGGATAAAGAAAGCTTCTTCGAAGTACATGCGGGCTTTGCACCGAACATCGTTGTTGGCTTCGCAAGACTAAATGGAGAATCGATTGGCATTGTTGCCAATCAGCCGCTTGCAATGGCAGGAGTTCTTGATATAGATGCAAGCACAAAGGGCGCACGCTTTGTTCGCTTCTGCGATGCGTTTAATATTCCACTCGTTGTATTCGAAGATGTTCCGGGTTTTTTGCCGGGCACAGAGCAGGAATGGCGCGGCATCATTCGTCATGGTGCAAAATTGCTTTATGCGTTTGCCGAAGCTACCGTTCCGAAAGTTACGATCATTACGCGCAAGGCGTATGGCGGCGCGTATGATGTGATGAATTCCAAACATATTCGCGGTGATATGAATTATGCCTGGCCCACTGCCGAGATCGCCGTCATGGGAGCCAAAGGCGCAGTAGAAATTATCTTTAAGAAAGAAATCGCAGAAGCTTCCGACCCGGTAAAGCGGGAAGAAGAACTAATTGAAGAATACAAACAGAGATTTGCCAATCCCTTCGCTGCGGCAGAACGCGGATATATTGATGATGTCATTGAGCCAAGTGAGACGCGCCTGCGCCTTATCCGCTCACTTCAAGTATTGCGTACGAAGAATGTGACAAACCCGTGGCGGAAACATGGGAATATACCTCTTTGAAAAATTAGGAATTACGAATTATGGATGCACAGACACTCCGCTCAATTCAAGCGCCCTTGAAGGCAAAATATAAAGAGAGACCGGAATCTGCTCTTGTCACATTACATGCAGAAGCAAGGATCGGAGCGAATGTTACCGCGGAAGTACGAACGAAATCTTCGACGATCATTGCCGGGCTTCACCCAGCTACAGGCGGAAGCGGAAAAGAAACATGTTAAGGTGATATGCTTCTCGAAGCATTAGCTGCATGTGCAGGAGTAACGCTTAATGCCGTTGCAACGGCATTAGAGATCCCAATGCGCAGTGCAATTGTGAAAGCAGATGGCGATGTAGATTTTCAGGGTACGCTCGGCGTATCGAAAGATGCTCCTATTGGTTTTAAGAATATCCGCCTGAATTTTGTTCTTGATACCGATGCATCACCTGAGCAAATCGCTTCTCTTATTAAGCTTACAGAAAGATATTGTGTCATCTTCCAAACTCTGAATACAAACCCGGAGTTGACCGTTACAGCATCTTCAATTAAAACGAATTAAAAAGTTACTCTTCAACCATACCAAAATCTAATGCGCGTTTGCTTTCGTTGACGCGAATCAATTTTACCTTGACGGCATCACCGACATGGTAGGATTTTGCAGAAGATTTCGCTCGCTTTTTATGACGACCAACTTCGCCTCGTGAACCGGCGCGCTGTGGGATCAAAGAGAGATGCGCTTCATCATACGTATAATAGCCATCGAGTTCTCGGATATGTACCAAGCCTTCGGCGCCATTATCCAAGCCGACAAAAAATCCGTAATGCTGAACGCCCGTAACTCTTCCGTCGAATTCCTCGCCGACTTTTGAAGCCATAACAAAGAGCTGTGCAACCTTTGCTGAATCTCGCTCGGCTTCTGTTGCGCGGCGCTCCATCGCGCTTGTATGCTCGGCAAGTTCGGGAAGTAATTTGTAACAATAATTTTGGCGTTTAGTACTCATCCCGCCTTTCTCCATATATTCAAAGAGCATCCGATGAATAATAAGATCGGGGTAGCGGCGAATCGGAGATGTGAAATGTGTGTAATGTAAAAATGCCAAACCAAAATGTCCGACGTTATGCTCGGCATAAATTGCTTTTGCCATTGCGCGAAGCATCAAGCCATTCAAAAGTTTTTCTTCTGGTTTGCCTTTAACCGATTCAAGAAATTTCTGAATCGTCTTCGGAGTTACGCCTTCAGGATTGAAAGGATATCCGAGAGATTTTGCAAGACGAGCAAGATCACGAACTTTGTCAGGATCAGGATCGGCGTGAATACGGTAGAGAAAAGGTTTTTCAGCAGAACCGGACGCTTTTTTCGAAATAACTTCAGCAACTGCGCGATTAGCGGCAAGCATAAATTCTTCGATCATCTTCATCGAACCGAGGCGTTCATTTTTATATGCTTCGATCGGATTTCTATCTTCATCGAATTTAAATCGGACTTCTGTAGTTTCGAAGTCGATCGAGCCTTCTTTGCGGCGCTGCGCATACATTTTATCCGATAGCTCGCGCATCTGATTTAAGAGCTTCGCATATTTTCCTTTACCCGTTGTCGTGCGCTTCTCTGCTTCCTGATAGGAAAAACGCATCACACTTTTTATAACAGATTTTTTGAACTCGCTTTTCTTCACCTTGCCCGTCATAGGGTCCATCGTCATGATCACGGAATAGGTAAGCCGCTCAACATCAGGTTTGAGCGAGCAAAGATCATTCGATAATTTTTCCGGGAGCATCGGTATCACACCGCCTGCAAGATAGATCGAAGTTCCGCGATCAAGAGATTCTTTATCAAGCGGCGAGTCTTCAGTTACGAAATGACTGACATCGGCAATATGTACGCCAAGTGTGACAGTCCAATCATCGTTTTCTACCAAAGAGATCGCATCGTCAAAATCTTTTGCATCTTCAGGATCAATAGTGAAGATTGTTTCTTTGCGCAGATCAAGGCGCTTAGCGATCTCCTCTTTCGGAATTGTTAAAGGATAGGATTCAGCTTGATCGATAACGGCTTTCGGAAATTCACCGGGTAATCCGGATTCCGCTGCAAGTGCCTGCATCTCGATCTTAAAAGATCCCGAACGTCCGAAAACTTCCAATACTTTTCCTTCAGGTCCTCGGTTTTCATCTTCCCAATCATAAAGCTCGACCTTTACTTTATCGCCCGGTTTCGCTCCGGAAAGATCGCTTTTAGTTACAAGGACATCGCGCATCAACTTACCTGATTCAGGCTTAATGAAATAATTACGTAGGGACTTTTCAACTTTTCCGGTAATTATTTTTGATGCACGCTCTAAAATCTCAATAATTTCACCTTGCGGTCTTTCGCCGGACTTTGCAGCGTAAAGCGCAACGGACACTTTATCGCCGTGAGCGGCATTCCCCAGGTTCCGAGCACGAATCAAGACCGTATCATGCAGTCCTGAATTCTTTTCAGGTTTTACAATGGCATTTCCGGTCGGCTGCATTTTCAAAGTCCCTTCGATCTGCGTGGGACGCGGTGGAATAATACCGTATCTCCGGCGTGAGCCATGAATGATCTGTCCTTCGCGCTCTAATCTTCGGAGCTCATCGCGCAATGCCTGGTACTCATCACTATCGGAGCGAACGGCGATCATCTTCGAGATCTCATTCGTCTTGAAAAGCTCACCGGAATGCTCACTAAAGATCTTTAATATCCTTTCACGTAATGGAAGATCCTGCGGATATTCATCGTGATGCTTATGGATTTTTTTCTTTAACATTGTTCAGATACAAGACTGGGATGGCGCGAATGAGCGTGAGGGAAAGAAAGAACAACGCTAATTCCGTGAGAGAGTTTCGAATTTTTTGAAGTCTATTGTTTTCGCTGCTTCGACAAGATGATCGGCAGAACTTACTTTTTCTTCCCGAAGAACTACTGCACGGTGATCTCCAACGAGAACATAGAGTGTAGCAACGGTTTTCGAAGGAATGTATGCTTTGATTGCAGGCATACCTTTGATCTCCGTGTAATAGGAAGTGATCGCTTCGCCTTCAACGATTCGTGTTTCATGACCTGCTTTTTGGATCTGCGACATTTCCTTGATCAGCTTCGATGCACCACGCTCGTTTATATCGATAACTGTACTTTTAATCGTTCGGGATGTATCACTTCGCATACGAAAAAGAACTACAGACTGCGCTTCATTTTTTTCATCTACAACTTTAGCCTTAGATAAGAGATAATCAGGAAGTCTCGGATGAAATTCTGCAAGCTGCTGCGGATGTAAGAGTGGTACAGAACCGATGGCAGCTAAACGATCTGCATCCGAAGAGGAAGGGATCTCAGGCATAACACCTGTCGATGGCAAGGGGATCACACTATTTCCGGGATTTACCGGAGATGAAGTTGGCGGCGTTACTTTAGAGCTATCAATACTATTAGAGGAGGGTTGATCGCTCTTACTCGGATCTTTTCCCTCAGGCCTATTGCATGAACTTATGCTGAATACAATAATAACAACAAGGATACTGTTGCGGCTCATCTTCAGATTTTTCATACTTCATAGAACAAAAAAAACAATCTCAGGAATCCGTCGAATCTTATAAATCCCGGTTCAGACAACTAACTCGACGCGTTCTTCTAATTCCGATACAGGTACTGACCTCGGCGTTCGCACAAAACATATTCGCGTTTTATCTGTCCCTTGCTGACGTATATAGGATATCCATTCGCTATCTGATGCTATTCGCTCTGTTTGTTTAATACGGTCATTGGGCACGGCGATCTCAGTTGCCCAGAAATCATCAGGCTCAAACATCAAAAGAAAATTTTCGGAAAGATCTTTTAACGAAGTATTCAGAAAAAGAAAATGGAATAGCGCCTTTTCATCCTGTTCCCGAACTTGGGGCGCGAACTGAATGCCGTTATCCGAAAGGAAACCCAGAAAGCTATCTTTAAGAGATAAAGGCAGCATAACTTCCGTATCGCTCTTTAGAGTATAGATGTTTTGAATGTTCATGATTTACGAAATTGATTACACTCTATTATACGTTAATACCATCATATTTGTTGCTAAAATTGACCGAGACAAAAGCCGAAATAGAAAAGAAAGAACATCCCCTTCAATATATCAAGGGCATTGGTCCGCGCCGTGCTGAAGCGTTGGCGGAAGCAGGTATCGAGACGCTTGAAGATCTTATCACCTTTTTTCCGCGAAAATATATCGATGCACGAAAGGTTATTGAACTTAGCGAAGCAAAAAATTATTTATGGCAATCGGTTACGATTCATGGCAAGGTGCTTTCGGTAAAACATTTTCCACATCCGCGTCCCGGCAGAACCTCTATTCCCGTCATTGATGATTCCGGCGGCATTTTGCAGCTAGTTTTTTTTGCATATTCCGATTGGATCTCAAAACAATATAAACAGGATGATGAAATTGTTGCTATTGGTTATATAAATATTTATCGCAACGAAGCCCAAATTGTTCATCCGGAATTCTTGGAAAAGATAACAGATGAGAATGCAATGCCCGAAGGCAAAATGCTTCCGATCTACCCATCCTCGCAGATCTTCAAAGAAGCCCATATTTCGCAGATCGCAACGCGTAAGATGATCGAGTCTGCCCTTGCGACTGATGAATTTAAGAAAGTCATTTTTGAAACACTCCCTGCCTCACTTCGAAACGAAAGAAATCTTGCATCACGCATCGAAGCCATTCGTGATATTCACAGTCCCGCTTCGCCTGAAGCCCATGAGCATTGCCTTACAACTCTAAAATATGAAGAGCTTTTTTTTCTGCAACTTCGCTTTGCCATCGAACGTCAGAAAATGCTTGCAATGGCGAAGCGGGGGATTGTGTATGATGTGAGTTCTTTTCGTGAGGTGTTAGGTGTTAGGGATCAGTTGTTAGGAAAAAATTCTCACACCCAACACCTAACACCTAACACCTTGATTCAAAATGTTCTCGGATCTCTCCATTTCAAACTCACCAATG
>JANYLL010000306.1 GCA_025357895.1 Ignavibacteriota bacterium | reverse complement strand
TGATAGCGGCTTCGAATCTGCGTTTTTCATCGGAGGTTGTAGGTACTAATTCAGGCACTTGGACTCCCCGACCCGTTTCATCTAAAGCGACAAAAGTAAGATAGCCGGTATTGACATGCCGGCTGTATCCGGTATGAATATCTTCAACGATCACCCGAACTCCGACTTCCATCGACGTATGAAATGCGCGATTGACACTTGCATAAAGATGAACCACCTGACCAAGTTTCACGGGACCTAAAAAATTTATTTCGTCAACGCTTGCCGTAACGCAGACTCTGCCTGAATGTTTTCCCGCAGAAATTGCCGCGCAAATATCCATCCAATGCATCAGGCGACCGCCGAGAAGATTGCCAAGCTGGTTCGTATCGTTCGGCAGAACGAGTTCTGTCATTTCGATCTGCGATTCGCGGACTTTCTTCGATTTTTTCTGAAGCATTATTTGAGTGAGAGTGATTGCTTAATGCTATGAGCACGGGCGCGCTGAGCAGGGGTAGCATTAGTAAAGAATTTTTCCTCGAATTCCAGAACAGCATCCTGCGCTTCTTTCATTTTCTTTCTGCCATACTGCACTTCAGCGATGCGAAGCTGAGCTTCAATTGCAGATGGAGTATCATAATAATTATCGACAACGCGATTAAAGAAAACGATGGCTGAATTATTCGAAGATAACTTGAGATAAAGTTCAGCGCCAAGCAATATCTTCCTCGCCATTTTATTTCGGATATCGGTGATGCGCATTTGCGCACTATCGACAAGCGGCTTATAGGTATCCGAGTAATCGCGCATGAATGCTTGATATTCATTGATCGCGTATTGCGAATATGTCTGATCAAGTTCCGGACGCGGCGAAAGCATATTGTAACTTTCTCCTACCATAAACTGTGCTCGCGGCGCAAGAGGCGAAGATGGATAGTTGCGGCGTACTGCGCGGAAATCAACTGCTGCGCTGATATATGTTCCCGAATTATACCTTGCCATTCCTTCGAGGAATGTTGCATTAACGGCATAATCGGATGTCGGCGCTTGTAAGCGGATCTCATCAAAAATTCGGATCGCTTCAAGCCAATCCTCCTTTTCGTAAGCAGTCTTGCCTTCATTAAACCGCACTTCAAGCGCATTATTCGCAGCCACTTGCGCAGTAGGTTTGCTTGGTCCGCAGGAATTTACAACAAAGCATAAACTACCTATGCAAATTGCCGCTAAAAGTGTTCTAAAATTCAAAAGTATGGTCGTTATTTTATTCACAATGTATCTAACCTCGAACAAGGAAAAAGAGTGCGATTACGGCAATTGCGCCAAGTGTGACAAGAATCGGTTTTGCTGTGGAATCCCAGAAAGAAGAATCCTCTTTCAAAGTACAAATACTCCCAGGATTTCCAAATTTTGTCATTCGTTGGAACGAGAATTTTGATGATGGTTTATTATTTGCATAAAAATTTATTCTGCCGCTGATAATAATACTATCTTTTGAATATCCGGGTGAAGGATCTTCTTTTCTATAGCAGAGAATATTTTCCAAATCAATACCTGCAACCGTATCAGTTTTCTTTTGTGCATTTAAAGATTGAATGAGAGAAGCACTTATTGATGAACTTCCGAAAACCTGTACTTCATTCCTCATTAAATTCATTGTCGAAAGCACAGAGTCAATACCTTTAGCTATAGCAGACAAATCTAAAATTCCTACCTCAACCAAATGATAATTATTATCAAAGTATCTAGCTGCTATTGGATCGGATGTTTGGGCATAAATCTTCGCCCCTGAATTTACAAGGGCGAAAATGAAAAGCGCAAGGATAATTTTATTCTTGAACATTATTGATGAGTCCAGTGGAACGGACTTTTAGTCCGTTCGCCGAGAAAGACAGTCTAAGAGTCCGTCCTACTGGAGATTACCCATAAATTCCACGCAGCTTTAATGTCCTTGCTACCTTATCTATTGCAAGAATATAAGAACTTAAGCGCAGCGAAACATTATACTTTTGTCCGTTCTCATAGACGCGGTCGAATGCATCTTTCATTGCCTGTTCGAGGCGCTGGTTTACAAGATCGAGCGGCCAATAGAAGCCCATGCGGTTCTGCACCCATTCGAAATAGCTGACCTTCACTCCTCCTGCATTTGCAAGAATATCCGGAATAACCATCACGCCTTTTTTCTCTAAGATAGCATCGGCGCTTGCGCTTGTCGGTCCGTTTGCGCCTTCGACAATAAGTTTTGCCTGAATATTTTTCGCGTTGCGATCTGTAATGCGATCTTCTCTTGCAGCAGGAACAAGCACATCGCATTTCACCGTAAGCACTTCATCGTTGGTGATCTTCTCGCCGCCGGTAAATCCTTCTAATAAATTACCGTGCGCTTCAGAATATTTTATTGCCGCTTCAATATCAATTCCTTTTTCATTAAAATATCCGCCGGTCACATCGCTAATGGCAACGATCTTCGCGCCTTGCTCATAAAGCGATGCAGCACTGATCGAACCGACATTGCCGAAACCTTCAACTGAAACGATCGCTTTTGCCGGAGAGATACGAAGTTTCTCAAGTCCACAAAGTGTGGCATGCATGACTCCGCGTCCTGTTGCTTCGCGGCGCCCTTTACTTCCGCCTAAGATCAGCGGCTTGCCTGTTACAACGCCAGGTTCTGTACGGCGCATGTGCATCGAATAGGTATCAAGCAGCCATGCCATGACTTGCTCATTGGTGTTGACATCAGGAGCCGGAATATCACGATCAGGACCGAATACATCAAGCATGTTCGATGTATAGCGGCGCGTGACCATTTCAAGTTCGCGCTGAGACATCTGGCGGGGATCGCAGCGAACTCCGCCTTTGGCTCCGCCGAAAGGAATATCTATCACAGCGCATTTCCATGTCATCCATGCAGCAAGCGCTTTTACTTCATCCAAATTTACGCGCGGATCGAAACGAATGCCGCCTTTCGATGGTCCTAAAATATCATTATGAATGACGCGGAAACCTTCGAAGACCTCTATTCTGCCGTCATCCATTGTTACAGGAACGGAGACGATCACACATTTTACAGGAGTTTTTAAGTATTCGTAAATTCCTTTTTCAAGTTGGAGGATTTCAGCAGCCTTATCAAAACGCTCCATCATTGATTCCAGTGGATTTTCTTTTTCATGTCCGAAAATTTTAGCGTCTAACGGAGCGGGTTCTTTATATACTGATGGGTCTTCATCGGTAAAGCGTGTATGAAATTTTTTGAGGGGTTTTTTATCAGTCTTTTTTGCCATGATATAATCAAAAATTTAATAAAATAATGTATGACGGGCTGTTAAGCGCGTGTAAAACAATATTTATGCAGAATACTTCCCGAAAAAGATGAGGGAAAAAACTGGTAGTTGATAGTTCGCAGCTGATAGTAAGATGAAGTCTCCAGTGAGGCGGACTTCATTAAAAAATACAAGGATGGATGAACGAATGCAAAGATACGAAATAAATCATAAAAATGTAAGTCGCAAATTCACATAACCTTAGTCACAACTTGTAAGTTATTAAAAAATATAGTTAAAAAAAGTTAAAATAAATTGGATTTTTACTTTTTTATTGGTGCATAGGCAGGTGCTCATTTCCCAAATTCATCATTCATCCTTACCCCGAATCGAAACCCTGGGGCAGAAATGAAAAATTTATTAAGCTCTGAAAGGGCGATGTATTTTTGACCGAAGCTAAATACTTCATAGAAACTCTTATGCTAAAAATAAGATTAGTAACTATGTGATATTTTCGTCTTACATATCCTTCGACATATCATGAAACACATTTTCCGAATTCTCCTGATAGCGTTGTTCTTCAGCGCTCCTTGCTCTCCGCTCGTTGCGCAATGGGTGCAAGCCAATGGACCTCTAGGCGGCCATGTTAATTGCTTTGCTGTTAGCGGCACGAATCTCTTTGCCGGGACTTTTGGCGGCG
>JANYLL010000284.1 GCA_025357895.1 Ignavibacteriota bacterium | reverse complement strand
ATGGCAAGCGGAAGTACGACGCTTGTCATCATTACGATGATGCTCTTTCTCGGCTGCACAGGTAAGAGCGCGCAAATTCCGCTTTACATCTGGCTCCCAGATGCAATGGCAGGACCTACGCCCGTTTCAGCGCTTATCCATGCGGCGACAATGGTAACAAGCGGAATTTATTTAGTTGCAAGAAGCAATATTTTATTTGCACTTTCACCTGCGACGCTTGTGGTAATTTCCATCGTTGCAATTTGCACTGCAATTCTGGCGGCGATCATTGCGCTCTTCCAAAATGATATTAAGAAAGTGTTGGCGTATTCAACTGTATCTCAATTAGGATACATGTTCTTAGGGCTTGGCGTCGGAGCATTTGGCGCAGGAGTTTTTCATGTCTTAACTCATGCATTTTTCAAAGCCTGTCTCTTTCTCGGATCAGGCGCAGTAATTCATGCAATGCACCATGAGCAGGATATGCAAAGAATGGGAGGCTTGAAAAAATATCTGCCGATAACTTTTGCAACATTCTTGATTGCAACTCTTGCCATTGCCGGCATTCCGCCTTTCGCCGGATTTTTCTCAAAAGATGAAATTCTGTGGAAAGCATTTTCGCAAGGAAGCACGCTGCTCTGGGCATTAGGAGCTTTCGGAGCATTGATGACGGCGTTCTATATGTTCCGCGCAGTCTATCTGACATTTTATGGCAAAGAACGATTTGATGCACACCATCATCCGCCGCATGAAGTTGGTGCTTCAATGTGGATTCCGCTTGTCGTGCTTGCAGCATTATCAATTTTAGGCGGATTCCTCGGAGTACCAAAAATTTTAGGCGGTGGCGAATCGCTCGGCACCTGGCTTGAACCAATCGTAGGAAAAGGCGAAGAGATAGCGTTGCAATCCAGAGTACTTCAAGGTGAGGGAATGGAAATTACGCTGATGATTATATCCGTTGCAATCGCAGTCATCGGAATTCTTGTTGCAACCAGATTTTATAAAACAAAGACGACTCTTGTTGATAAAGAAAAAGAGATCGGCGGATTTTATAAACTTGCAACAAATAAATTTTATGTTGATGAGATCTATGACGGGACGATCATTCAACCGACATATAAAATTTCGAACAGCTTTTTATATAAGATCGTCGATGTAAAGATCATTGACGGAATCGTCAACGGCTCGGCTGCAACGATCGACTGGATAAGCGGTGCGATCCGAAAAATTCAGACCGGCATTGTTCAGAATTATGCTGTAATGATCGTGGTAGGAATATTGGTGCTGGTTTCATACGTACTGATATTTTAATTATGAACTAAGGACTCAAAAAAAAGTGGGTTTACTAACTTTACTCATACTCATTCCCCTCGCCGGCGCGGCGCTGCTGCACTTTATCAAAGATGCAAAAACAGCAAAGATCTTTACGCTTGGCGTTTCTGTCATTGCATTCGTAGTTTCGCTCGTTCTGTATTTTCAATTCGATTCTCGAATTGACGGATTCCAGCTTCAGGAAAAACTTCCGTGGATTACTTCGAAGACGATTGCTATTTCATATTTCGTCGGAGTTGACGGAATGTCTATGCTTCTTGTCCTGCTGACAACATTCCTCATGGTCATCGCACTGATCGGAACGTGGAATTCTCAGAATAAAAAAGTACCCGGGCTTATGGCACTTCTGCTTTTACTTGAAGCAGGTATGCTTGGTGTTTTCTGTTCGCTTGATCTTTTCCTCTTCTATATATTCTGGGAGTTGATTCTCATCCCAATGTATTTCGTAATCGGCATTTGGGGCGGGGAGAGAAGAATGTATGCTGCCGTGAAATTTTTCATCTATACGCTTGCAGGTTCGCTCTTTATGCTCGTTGCAATTATCTGGCTTGGGCTTGAAGCAGCGAAAGTAACAGGGGTATTTACGACTGATTTTACAATCCTGCAAACAATAAGCATAAAGCTCTCGCTTGATGTTCAGCAATATCTTTTCTGGGCTTTTGCAATTTCATTTGCGATCAAAGTCCCGCTTTTCCCATTGCATACATGGCTGCCTGATGCACACGTTGAAGCGCCTACGATCGGTTCTGTTATTCTTGCCGGAGTGCTATTGAAGATGGGTACATACGGACTCATCCGTTTTAATCTCGGACTTTTTCCACAATCGAGCATTGAATATGCAAATGTTTTCTGCATTCTTGCCGTGATCAGTATTATTTATGGCGCACTTGTTGCGATGGTACAAACCGATATTAAAAAACTGATTGCCTATTCATCCGTCACGCACATGGGATTTATTGTGCTCGGAATATTTTCGATGACGCGTGAGGGTTTGCAGGGTGCAGTGATTCAAATGGTTAATCATGGACTTTCTACGGGAATGCTTTTCATGATGTTCGGCATGATGTATGAACGGACGCATACACGTGCGATAAAAGATTACGGCGGACTTGCAAAGATCACTCCGCAATTTGCAGTCTTTTTTGCAATTGCAATGCTATCCAGTGTGGGTTTGCCGGGATTGAATGGTTTTATTGGTGAATACTTAACTTTGATGGGCGCCTTTCAATCAACAGTTCTGCACAATTGGGGGTATGCGATCTTTTCTTCTACCGGTGTAATCCTTGCAGCAGTTTATTTGCTTTGGATGTATCAGCGATTCATGATGGGACCAATTACGAATGAGCATAATCGCGGACTGAAAGATCTTTCGAAGCGCGAAATATTTTCGCTCGTGCCGCTTGTGATCTTCATGGTATGGATAGGTGTTCAGCCGATGAGCTTTATGAAAGTAAGCGAGAAAAGTATGAATGCACTTTCGAATTCGCTGATAGGTACGGCAACGGTGAAAACAAGCGAGTATCAAGTCGTTCAACCGAAAGTAATAGTAAAATAAGTCATCGAGGACTTATACGCCCTATATGACCTAATATGAGAATAAGAAAATTATTGTGAATCAAACAGATTTCATCGCGGCATTGCCGCTTATCATCTTAGCAGGAACAGGACTTGTCATCCTGCTCTGGGATGCGTTCGAAAAAACGCCATCCCGCGTTCCACTTTATCTTACGATCTTAGGAGCAGGTGCTGCGGCAGTATTTGCCGGAATAAATATGACCGGAGTTTCAATCGTAGCATTCGGAGGACTTTTCTTTAATAACGGTTATTCAAATTTTTTCACGATTATCTTTTGTGCTGCGACGATACTTACTGCACTCTTAGCTGA
>JANYLL010000272.1 GCA_025357895.1 Ignavibacteriota bacterium | reverse complement strand
CCTCCAAGACACTTTTGCCATTGTATATCGCCAACGTGACTTGGAGGGACCAATGGACAAGAATATGCATTCTCTATTATTCAAACTCCTGACGGTGGATATGTTGTTGCAGGAAATGCCTCTTCGTCTAATGGAGATGTTAAGGGACAACATGGTGGTCCTGCTTCTAATGGGAATATTGGTACCGATGACGTTTGGGTGGTAAAGCTCAGTCTTATTGGGAAATTTCTTTGGCAAAAGTGTCTGGGAGGTTCGAAAAATGATGGGGCAAACTCTATCGTCCTAACTTCTGATGGAGGGTTCGTCATCGCAGGGGCTACAAATTCTGACGACGGAGACGTTATAGGATACCATCATCCCGACACAACTTTTCGCGAAACTGATACAGTAATTGTAGGTAAAGACAATGCTGATGCTTGGATTATAAAGTTTGATTCTTTAGGCACAATCGAATGGCAGAATTGCCTCGGTGGACTCGGTGACGATATTGCATCTGCAATCATTCAAACATCTGATGGCGGATACGTTTTTACCGGTTCTACTAATTCAACTGATGGCGACGTGTCCGGATTACATAGCAGGAATACTGATGCCTGGCTCGTAAAATTGAATTCGTTGGGGAAGCTTTTATGGCAAAAGTGTCTGGGAGGAATTGATGATGATGACGCATCATCCATCGTCCAATCTTCCGATAAAGGATATGTTATCGCCGGAAGAACAATGTCCAAAGACGGCGACGCTTCAGGAATACACGAGATAAAACATGGATATTATTCAGATGATGCCTGGATCGTAAAGTTAAGTGCTCCTTCAAGCGTAGAAGCGACGACAACTTCACGGGGACTTAATCTTTCTGATTACCCCAATCCTGCAACAAAAATTGTTCATCTCGGTTTTGATCTGCCTAAATCTTCTCCTGTTGACATCACGATTTCAAGCGTAACCGGCGAGCAGATGCAAGTGATTCACCAAACCGAAGAGCACAGCGGGCATCACGAATTAAATCTTGATCTCAGTAAATTTGTTAGCGGCACGTATTTTATTACCGTTGCATCTGCCGGAGTAACAGAAACGATTTCAGTTGAGGTTGCGAGATAGCAAGTAGTAAACTCATTACCCAAACTTCATCGCACTTCTTACATCCTTCATCGTTTTCTCTGCTTCATCATTGGCGCGGATCTCTCCTTGCTCGATGATTTTTAATACTGAGTCAGGATTTTTTGCTAACTCCGTTCTTTTTTCTCTTTGCGGAGCGAAAGATTCATTTATCTTATCGGTCACACGTTTTTTGCAATCGACACAGCCAAGGGCGCCGCTTGAGCAGCCATCATGAATTTCCTGAACTTCCAGCGGATTCCATTTTTGATGATAGCCATAGACAAGACAAATCTCCGGTCTGCCCGGATCGTTGCGCCGAACTTTCTGCGGATCGGTCACTGCCGTTTTCATTTTCTTCCATGTATCATCTGGCGTATCACTAAGCAGGATCGTATTGCCAAGCGATTTCGACATGCGCTTGCCGTCAGTTCCGGTCAGTCGCGGAGTTTCGGATAAATATGCACGCGGAACAGGGAAGACATTTCCGTAATGATGATTAAAATCCCGTGCGAATTCGCGTGTGATCTCCACATGCGGAACCTGGTCTTCGCCGACAGGAACAAGATCAGCTTTATATAATAAAATATCTGCTGCCTGCAATACAGGATACCCAAGATGTCCGTACGTCATGCCTTCGCCGATGCCAAGATCGCGGACTTGATCTTTGACAGCAGGATTTCTCTCTAGCCTTGCTTTCGTAATAAGCATCGAGAAGATCAGAAAAAGCTCGGTATGTTGTTTCACTTTCGATTGGCGGAAGATCGGCGATTTCTCAGGATCGATTCCGAAGGCGATCCAATCGGTAGCCATATCAATTGAAAGCTGCAAAATATCGGAAGTATCGAGCTTCGTTGTCAGTACATGATAGTCTGCAATAAGATGATAATTTTCGGCAACATTTTGGAGTTTTACCCACGGCTCTAACGCTCCGGCAAAATGCCCGATATGAAGCCTGCCCGTCGGACGCATTCCCGAAAGAATCCGCGGTTTCTTTGTGCCGAATGTTTTCTGCAATTCGCCTTCGCGGATCACTGCGCTTGTTTTCTGTTCTTCTGACATGAATCTTTTATTGTGAGAATTAGTAACGCTTTCATCTTCCATGTCATTCCGAAGGAGCCGAAATTCGCGCAGCGATTTCATATTTGTAACCGCGACCTTTCTCTCACGTACTGCGTTATAAAAATTATGTGCGGAATAGCAGGAGTTTATGATTACGGATTTTCGTCGAAGCCACAGGTCACACCTGAGTTGTTGACGCGGATGTCCGACCGTATGATTCACCGAGGTCCCGATGATGCAGGGTTTCATATCTCGCGCAACGGGCAATGCGGCTTGACGTTCCGCCGCCTTGCAATTGTTGATCTTTCTCCGGCAGGTCATCAGCCCATGTCAACTTCTGACGGGCGTTTTACTATCGTATTCAATGGCGAGATCTATAATCATCTCGAAGTCAGGCAAGAACTTGAAGCAAAAGGATATCAATATAAATCCCGTTCCGATACTGAGACAATTCTTTTTGCGTATAAAGAATGGGGAGAAGAATGCTTCAAAAAATTCCTGGGTATGTTTGCAATTTCGATCTGGGACGAAGAGAAGCAGGAAGTATTTATTATCCGCGATCGCATTGGCATTAAGCCGCTTTATTTTGCAAATCCTGATGGCAGATTTCTTTGGGCAAGCGAAATAAAAGTTTTGCTCGAACATCCGGCGATCAAAAGAGAATTTAATGAACGTGCATTGCCGCATTATTTATCTCTTCTGATGCCGCCTGCTCCGGAGACTATGTTCGATGGAATTTATAAACTTGAAGCAGGGCATTCCCTTAGAATTTCGAAAAATGGTGATGTCATAAAAAAACGGTGGTGGTCATTGCTCGATGCAGGAGAGATGAATACCTCTCTTACTGAAGCTGAAGCAATTAATGATCTGCGATTTCTTTTGAGGCGTTCGATCAAAGATCGAATGATGAGCGATGTTCCCTTCGGAGTATTTCTATCCGGCGGAATTGATTCAAGTTTGAATGTTGCGCTGATGAGCGAACTGATGGATCGCCCTGTGCAAACTTTCACTGTCGGTTTTTCGGAACTTGAAAAATATAATGAGCTTGGGTATGCGCGGCAGATCGCAGAGAAATTCAAAACCGATCATCATGAAATTCTGATCGATGCAAAAACTGCACAGGCAAAACTATCCGATCTTGCCTGGCATGAAGATGAGCCGAATGGTGATCCCGTCTGCATTCCACTTTATTTCGTTTCAAAACTTGCGCGTGATAATGGCACAATTGTCGTGCAAGTCGGCGAAGGCTCCGATGAAGAATTTCTGGGCTATCCATGGATGATTCGCGATCTGAAATTCCGCTCGAAGTATTGGAAAAGTTTTATACCCAAGCCTTTTCGCCGTGCTGGGTTACTTGCATCAAGCCCATTCATCAAGCATCCACTAATGCGAGAGTATTTGCGGCGCTACTGTGAAGGTGAAGAATTTTTCTGGGGTGGTGCGATGGCATTTACTGAAACGCATAAAAAAGATATACTCATAAATTATTCGAAAGAAAAGCATTCAACATATAAATTTCCAGAGCAGTGGCATCATGAAATAAACGAGCGTTATCCCAACGCTGAATATCAGCAGCGAATGATGTACCTTGAATTCCAGCAGCGTCTTCCGCAAATGCTGCTCATGCGCGTGGATAAAGTCTCGATGGCAACAAGCATCGAAGCGCGCGTCCCGTTCTTAGATCATCGCATCGTCGAATATGCATTCAGAATGCCGCAAAAAATTAAGCTCGGTCCAAATTTAGTGCCGAAACATATCTTAAAAAAAGCAAGTGAAGGAATTTTGCCTAATGAGCATATTTATCGCAAAAAACAAGGCTTTGCAGCACCTGTTGCGGAGTGGCTGAAAAAAGATCTGAAGCCCATGTTTGATGAACATCTCGCTTCAAGCCGAATTGTTAAAGAATATCTCGATAAAGATTACATCCGCACCTTGCAAGCAGAGCATGGATCAGGCGCAAGAAAGAACGGTGAACTGCTTTGGGCTTTACTGAATCTGATGCTTTGGGAAAAGCGGTATTTTTGATGTGTATGAAAAATTATTCATAGTCCTTTTAGAATCACTCCGTGTTTATGTAGCCAAGCTGTTTTGTATTATCCGCTTATCTTACATTTCCCATGAAGAAGTATTTTCCCCCCATATCTCTGGTTCTTTGTCTTGCTTTCCTTTTTCCTTTTATCGCCCATGCTGCCACAGGCAGTATTCATGGCATAGTTAAAAGCGGCGATAAACCCATTGCAGGAGCTACTGTCCGCATTTTAGAACTTGATCGCGCAGCACGAACCGATGCGAACGGTGAATTTGATTTTCCGAAAATTCCGAATGGAAAGTTTAAAGTTTTTGTACGCATTATTGGTTACGCATCTGCGATAAATATCGTCACGGTATCGGATAATACTGCTCCGACAACTTTTAATCTTCGCACATCTGCCATCGAAGCAGAGGAAATTGTCGTCTCTGCATCGCCTTATGCCGGAACGTCCGGCGATCAATACCAATCTGCCGAATCAAAGTCAGCGCAGGAATTACATGAAAGCCCTGGCTCCACTTTCCCTGAAAAAATTTCTGATCTGCCTGGTGTTGCAGTCCGCTATATGGGTTCAGCTGCAACGCGCCCAATTCTTCGCGGACTTTCGGAAAATGAAGTGCTGGTTTTAGAAAATGGATTGCGTACCGGTGACGTTGCCACATTCGATCCGGCGCATGCCACGCCTATCGAAGCGGAAAGTATTTCGCAGATCGATGTCGTGCGTGGACCTGCAAGCGTTCTCTATGGACCGAATGCCATCGGCGGATTAGTAAATGTGATAACGAATACAATTCCGATTGCTTCTGAAAATCCTTTTTCCGGTACTCTCTCATTAACCGGAAATTCTGTCAGCGATGAATATGCCGGATTTTTCAATGGAGTGTACAGCAATAGTGGACATGCATTCAGCGTTTCTGGCGGCGGACTTCATTCGCAGAATATTCATATTCCCGAAGGGACGTATATCGATCCGGCAAGTGGAATGCCATTTCATCTCAGCCGGATGCCGCAGACATTTAATCATACTCAGGAATTGGGTTTGGGTTATTCCTATCAAGGAGATTTTGGAATGATAGGAATCGGAGTAAAAGATTACGAAATGAATTATGGAATTCCGGGCGTTCCGACAAATGACAATTTTCTCGTTGCAGTCCCGAGTACATCCCGAATTTCATTGGTGAAAAAAAGTCTGGAGTTTCGTAGTTTGTTCGAAGTAGATGGTGCTCTTATCAAACAAATACGTCTTAATGCAAATTATGTTGACTATCTGCACTCGGAATTTCCGACTACACAGGATTCAACAGGTATTCAAGGCGATGAGGCAAATAATCACCATAAGAAATCATTTAATGCAACGCTGCAATTCCAGCATCAGCAAATGGGGAATTTTCAGGGTACAGTCGGGCTTTGGATGAACACGGAAAATTATATTATTGGCGGTGGTCAACCATTAGGTCCTAATTCAACAACAACAGGTTTTGCAGGATATATTTTCGAAGAATATTTTGCAGGAGATAACACACGTTTGCAGGCAGGACTTCGTTATGATTATAGTCAGATTCATGCGGCAAATTCCACTGATTCTGCTTTTCTTGGCGTAGATCAAACTCGCACATCAGGTGCAGCGACGGGATCGATCGGATTGATCCAAAAACTTTCAACGGAAATAACTTCATCATTGAGTATATCACGTTCGTTTCGTGCGCCGACAGTTCAGGAGCTTTTTTCGAATGGATTCGATGCACCGAGTTTCTCAAATTTCAAAGGCGATTCGAGTTTAATTCCGGAAACAGCTCTCGGAGTGGAAGCCTCATTAAAAGGAAATTATACGAATATCTCGTTTGAACTTACTCCATACGTTAATTTCATCAATAATTATATTTATCCGTTTCTTACCGGTGATTCGACTACGATAGATGGGATAGGAACCTTGCCGAACCGTCATTTCGCTGCTACCAATGCTCGTCTTGTTGGTTTCGAAGCAAGCACGAATTTTCAACTTGCGGAATTTCTTGCCTTACGTGCAAGCGTAGATTATGTCGATGCAAAAGATACAAAGGCAAATATGCCGCTCCCCCGAACTCCGCCTATGCGAGGATTGCTTCGCATGAGCTATCAGGATAAAATGTATGCGGCAATGATCGAGTGGCGATTAGCATCAAGCCAGCATAAACTCGGAGATGGTGATACTCCGACATCAGGATACGGAATCGTAAATCTCGGAGCAGGAATCCGCTTCTTCCAAGGCTCCGTCGTTCATAATATAAGTTTGCATTGTGAAAATCTTTTAAATCAGGTGTATCGTGATAATTTATCATTTGTGAAGGATTTTCTCCCACAGCCTGCACGAGGAGTGAGGATGAATTATAATGCGGCGTTTTAACCGTATGAGCGAAATGATTTCCTAAAAAGAATAAAGCCGGAAGTGTTATCTTCCGGCTTTTTCTTTTCGATTGAAACAAACACCTTCCGTTTTCCGGGACATGGACTGTACTGTTGCGGCTCCACTCGGAGCCTTAGGATGGGAACCATCCACCGAACGAATCGGGGAGAGAGTAACACCAATCTCACAGTTGCCCCTAAAAGCGGTGGACGTTCGATAATAAAAACCTTCTGTAAAATTATTAAGTTCTTTTTAGAGAAAAATATTTTTTAATAAATATTAAAATAAATGGTGCAATTTATCTAAAATTGTCGTATATTGAACGATTTATTTTGAAATACTTTTATATCGGAATGTGTTTGATAGTTTTGCTGAAGTATTGTGTTAATAATAAATATGGGAAAATTATACAGATCATTTACCTGCCGCGCTGTAACGATTGCAGCGTTTTTTTTCATTCTTTCCGGTGCGCTCTTAGCACAACCATCGATCAGACTTTTTCAAAATGCATCAAGTGCAAAATCAGGAACGCCATTATCAGTAAGTTCGTCCTATCTATCCATAAATCAGAAGGCGCTTGCTTCCGTTTTTTCAACTCCGCATTTTATCTTGCAATCGGTACCGCTGCCGCATATATCCGGACTTCCGGTGAGTGTCGATCTTGATTTGACGGAATTTTCTATTATCGGTGAGCATACAAAAATTTTTTATGTGGAGAACGGTAAGGAAATACCCCGTGAATTGCCAAGGGTCAGAACGTATAGAGGAAAAGTAAAAGGAAATCCAAACACGCTTGCTTATATTGCTGCCGAACCTAATGGGAATGTATCGGGATTTATCCGATTTGACGGGAAGGAAAATTTTTCGATCGGAGTTGCCTCACGTTTTGATAGTTACATATCCATGATAACTCCGATGAGCATGGTATCCTCTGATCTCTCACGCTGCGAAATGAACGACGAATCTAAATATTCTCCGAACGGTATAATTCCGGCACCTAAAAGATCTTCGATGCAGATTCAATCACAGCCGCTTGCGGCAACAAAAACATGTGTTGTTGCGATTGATGAAGATTATGCATGTTATACAGAGTTTGGCGATTACACTGATTACATCACAGCTCGGCTTGCGGCGATCACGACGGTTTACGAAAGCGAGATCGGTGTTTCAATGTCGTTAGGACCTTTACATATCTGGACTACCTCCGATCCTTATTCAGGAGGCGGTATAGATGCAACGTTGCGATCATTCACAAATTATTGGGTTGCCAATCATCAGGGTGATGCAAGCCAGAGAACGCTTGCGCATCTTATTTCGCGCAAAGTTCAGGGAGGCGGAGCTTCCGGTATTGCATGGGTTGGGGGAATGTGCAGACCGGAAGACATTGGATATGGGCTTACAAATATTTCCGGGAATTCTCCGGGAATTGATGAAGCGGTTATGGCTCATGAATTAGGACATAACGTCGGTTCGCAGCATACGCATGATTGTGCAGCATATCCGCCAAACGGTATTGATCATTGTTTTCCTGCTCAAGGCGGATGTTCGTGGACGGTTGCCCAGCAGAAGGGATGTATCATGAGCTACTGTAATAATAAAGTATTTTCATTCCTTGATCCTGTCAATGGAGATCACCGTGTCATTGATGTATTGCAAGGTGCAGTTGATGCAGCAACGTGCTTAGCATCACTTGCAAAGATCACGGTGAATAATCCGGCTATTAATTTTCCAAAAACAGTTTTTAACACTTCGAAAGATTCGATTTTAAAAGCTATCATTACTAATAGTGGTACCGAAGCCAGTCTGAAGATATTAGGTATAACCATTGAAGGATTGAATGCCGACCAATTTGCTGTAAAAACTTCTCTTAAATTTCCGATAACACTTACACCCGGGCAGAGCTTAAATCTTACCATTACATTCAAACCAAACCAAGGTGGTGATGACACTGCGCAATTACGAATTGCTCATAATGCAACGGGCGGTTCTTCTTATATACAACTTACCGGAAGAGGAGCTGTACCTATTGCAACATTTTTGCAGGATCAGAATTACATACTTGATTACGGAACAGTTCATGATAAAAATCCGATAGATTCAACCTTGATCTATGTTCGCAATGATGGTGATGCGCCGCTAAAGATCACCAGATCATGGTTTACCTCTGATACATCGGAGTTCTCGATCGTCTCAGGATGGGCACCTGTTGTAATAGCACCGGGCGCACAAGGATCTGTTGTAGTGCGTTTTAAGGCGAAAACGAATGGCTTTAAATCAAATATTTACCTCGATTTTAAGACGAACGATCCCGCTACTGATACGGCAACGTTTATCAGTTCTGTAGCAGTACAGGCATCGGTGGAAAATCTTTCTGTATCTTCATCAGTTTTGAATATGCCGCAAGTATTTGTCTCGCCGAATCCTTTTAAGGGAATACTTCGAATTGACCTGCACGCCGGTTCGGAATATTTCGGAAAATCTGTTTCCGTTAATATCTTTGATAATCTTGGCAGGAAAGTTGGGATGATCGACGACAGTAAATTACGTGCTTCATCAGAAGAGCTTTCATGGCAGCCGGATGCAACCTTAAGTGAAGGGACATATACTCTCGTAGCTAAGATCGGCGAGCAAGAGATCGTAAAGCAGATCGTTTATATTAAATAAGGCGCCTGTTTTGAAATTGTTGGGATGGTGAACGGGCGAAAGCCCGTTTGCTATTTTTCGTAAGTATTAAATAGTGGGTCGGACTCTTAGTCCGCCATTCTTCTTTTCTTTAACTTTTATGGGTGGGTTGAGTACGCCCCAAAAAACAAAAATAATTATGACAGCAGAACAAGAACTCTTTCAACTTACCGATGACTTAATGAAACTCCGTGCGAAGGTCGCAGAAGTACGTCGTAAAATTCCTGCGGCGGAAGTTCAGGATTATACAATGACGGGAATGTCCGGCGAGAAAATAAAACTTTCGGAAATGTTCGGCTCGAAGAACGAACTGATCCTTATTCATAATATGGGAAGGTCGTGCCGTTATTGCACACTATGGGCTGATGGATTGAGCAGTTCCACTAAACATTTCGAAAGCCGCGCAGCTTTTGTACTTACAACACCGGATGATCATGAAACTGCCAGAAAATTTGCGATGGAGCGAGGGTGGCAATTCAAAATGTATTCAACGGAAGGAACGTCGTTCAAGTGCGACATGGGATTTGCCAATGAAAAAAATGATCCGATGCCGGGTGTTTCGATATTTAAAAAAGAAGCCGATGGAAAAATCATTCATGTAACAAAAGATTTTTTTGGTCCCGGCGATGATTACTGCTCGATCTGGCATTTCTTCGATCTGCTGCCATCAGCTGGCGAGACGTGGGAGCCGCAGTATCATTATATTAGTACGGTGCATAAGCACTGAGGGGGCTGATTAAGAATTAAGAGAATGATTTTTCTCTTAATTCTTCATTCATAATTCTTAATTTATTCAGTATCTCGCTCTGAGTTTATCGCACAGAATATCCAACCTTGCCTGCAAGAGCGTATCGGTCGTCACATGTTCTGCTTCTACTCTTGTGAAGCCAATGCGTCCGTAGGTTGTCGTGTTATATCCCGTTTCGCGGAACGGGGTTTTGCCGACGTAATGGCTGATCTGTCGCACAGATAACTCCTGATCTGCACTGACATTTATTTCCTTAGTGTCGAATGTATATACCTCTACCATAACCGGAGCTTCAAGTGTTGTTGTCATTGTTGGTAAAAAATGTTGTTGATCTGGGTAGGCACAGGCTTTAGCCTGCGCCTACCATTCTTTATAATTAGTTAGTTATATCTTAATTGCAATAATCCCGGTTTTCTGTCATCGATCGTCCGGTAAACGCTTGTTACTTTTCCTAAGCATTTGAAGCCACTATCTTCGGTAATGGGAATTGGCTTGAATGCTTCATTCGCAGGCTCGAGTTCGTAAAGATCGCCGCGCTGGCGGAAAGTTTTTACTGTTGCCGAATCATCGAGCAGTGCCACGATGATCTCGCCGTTTACTGCAACGTCCTGTTGGCGGCAGATCACATAATCGCCATCCATGATGCCTTTATCTTTCATGCTTTCACCTTGCACGCGCAAAGCGAACATTTTCTGCGGATCCTTAAGC
>JANYLL010000256.1 GCA_025357895.1 Ignavibacteriota bacterium | reverse complement strand
AAGATCGTAACGGTTCGGCAGTAGAAGCGGCCTTCGGGAATGTCGTTATCATAAAGCAGGTCTGTTCCTCCGACGCCTTTGATGGTTGCCTTGGTAAGTCCCAGAGCAAGACCGGTAAATTTCGCTCTGCCTTCTGAGAGGTTCAGGTTATATTCCGGCGTTCCGATCCTATCGGCATATCCGGTGATGGTGGTGATATCATTATCGGATACGCGAGAGCGCACATAGTCGGCGATCTTTTGATTGTTCGGATTCAGCGTCGGTTTTCCAAAATCAAAGAGAATAAGATTATATCTCGAGAACACCGTATCTGCCATGTGCTGCTCTTTCTTTTTTGCAAGAGTAAGCTGCAGCACCGGAATTGAATCCACCGGTGTAGATACTTTTTGTCCGATAGCATCTGTTGCAGTCAAATAGTAATTCATTGAATGCAATGCAGACAGCGTGCGCTGTTTTTCTTTTTCGATTCGCCAATCAAGCTTCGGCGGAATAACGGTTGTTCCGTTGAACTCTTTTAATTTCTTGTTGTCGTTTCCGGTTTCGACATGCCAATTCGCAAGCCCTGCTTGTGCATTGATGATAGGTTTAAATCGTACCGTCGGCGGATTGGTAACGCGAATAGTATCGATAGTAAGCACCGGTTCTAGAATCTCCCAATCCGGACATTGTATCTCGACACGTCGATTCTCGGATATACCATCCTCCGTCGTCATGCTCGAATTTTTTTCCGGAAGTTCTCTGACCTGAATGCTCATCCTGCTATCGGGAATATTCCATGCTTTGCGGAAATAATCGCGCACCGTCTCGGCACGTTTGCGTGATAGCTCGGCATTTCCTTTTTCATCCCGAAGCGCCGCATTGCATCCGACAAGCGTGATCTTCGCCGTCGGATGCTCGATCATACGCCTTCCGATAATATTCATAAGCTGGTAATATAGCGGAAGCGTCTCATAATTATAGAGCTTATCGGGATAAAATTTTCCGGCTTCATCAGGAGTCAGCAGCGTATATTCCGGACGGAATTCGCTGGAATTTTCCATAAAGAAAATATAGTTAAGCAGCGGGCGAAGCTGCGTAGAAATAAATTCCTCGACTTTGAATTGCAGCGGAGCCTCGTTGCCATCTTTATCCACTCCGAGAACAGTCATCGATGCAGTTAGCGCCGGCGTCTTATTCTCAGGCGGCGGTGGTGGCGGCGGCGGCGGCGGCGGCGGTGGTGGCGGCGGCGGCGGAATCTCTTTTTTCGGGATCGGAGTATAGCTTACCGAAGCTCCGAATCGGAACGCCGAGGTATGCCATTTATATCCTGATATCAGCGGAATAAATCCCTGCGTAAAATATACTTCGGGAACAAGATGAAGCGAGCCGTCACTTTTTAGCGGCAACTTATATCCGGCGCCGGCAAGCAATCCAAAATTTATACTCGATGCCTGAGGGATAGTGCCGGAATAGACATTACGTGTGCGTCCCTGTGGGTGACCGGTAGAATCGAGGAACACGCCGACATCTACGGGGCGGACCAATTGCTCGCGCTGCGAAAAACTTTTAGTGACAATAAATCCACCCTGAAAACCCAGGTTCAGAAAAAAATGGCTAAAGACATTATACGATACGGAAGGTTCAAAGCCGACCGTTGCAACCTTCACCGCTAAGATATGCTGGAATAATCCCTCCGTAATATTTCCGCCAACGATCACACATGGCAATTCATCGGAAGTAAGCGTTGCGTTTTGCGAAGAATATCCGAAACGCAGATCAAGAGAAAATTTTGTATTCAGAGGATATTGATAAAATCCTCCGAATGAAACTCCGGTGCCTGAACCGTCCTTAAAATTTTGGCAGCAATTCGGGATATCAGGAAGTTTTGCAAAGTTTGCTATATGGTGGTTAAGATTATAATGGAAATATCCTCCCAGACTTGGAAGCATGGCACGTTCGCTATCACTTAATGCCTGCGCATGAGCCGAGGGAGAAATAAAAAATGATTGAAGAAAACCGGAAATGATACAGAATAGCATTCTGCATCTACGGCTCTTCATGCTCTGCTTTAGAGCAGCGGCAATTGTTTGTATCATCGTTCGATCCTCATCATCCTTCGTTTAACGGATGTCGGAGTTTGCAAAATATAGAAATAATTTCCTGCAGGAAGTGCAGAAGTATTTAAGCGATAAATATATCCGCCTGCTTTCATGTATTCATCGACGAGTGTCAGAACTTTTCTGCCCAGAACATCGGTGATCCATAATTTTGAATTTCCTTCTTCGAGCAAGCTATAGGTGATCGTTGTTGCGCCTTGTGCGGGGTTTGGAATGTTCTGACGCAGAATAAGTGAATCCGATTCGGCGAATAACCGCGTGCCGCCTTCATGGCAAAGCTTCGTCAGCTTAAAGAGCCCGTCATATTTTGTCACCAGGACTTTCTTGCCATTGCTGAATATAAAAGTTTTGATCGTAATGATCGTTGCGACGGTATCACCAAGAGCTACATCAAACTGTATTCCGGCAAGGACACCGGACACTTGATCAGCCGAACGAATTCCGGTCAGCGTCAGAGTCCTCCATCTTCCTTTTATAACGGATGGAATATTTTTATCGACCGGAGCTAAAAGACTTTGATCGAAGGTGATCTCCAATGTGTAATCGGTTGCACCGCTTGGCGGCATATTTTCAGATGTAACGATCGTCAGCGGAAGCACGATCCTATCGCATGGTGCGCCTTCTAAGGTATCTAAAGCTACGGTGATCTTCGGCGGAGCAATATCGCGCGTAATATGAATTACTGCCTTTGCAGTACAGCCATTGCTATCAATAACCGTGACGCCATACGATCCCGAATCCGTTACGAAAATTGTATCGGTTCCGGCACCGGTAGTCCATTTATACGAAATGAATTTTCCGGATAGTGTTAGTGTATCAATGCCTCCGGTATCTGCCATGACCGGAGCAGAAGCATTGATCGTAGCCGTAGGAATCGGATTGACCTTAACGGTAACCGTATCGGAGTATGAAATACATCCGCCGGATGAAGTGGTCTTGACAAAATAATTGCCTGCCTGAGTAACCTTAATGCTTTGCGTATTTTCTCCGCTTGACCAGAGATACTTAGCAAATCCTGATACGGCAGATAATGTCAGTGTATCACCCGCGCAGATGGTCCCCGCGCCAAGGATCGAATCAACAAGGATAGGATTGATCGTGACTGAGATCATTGATTTTCCGAAACACGATGTACCGGCAGCGGTAACATCAATTTCAACCGTTCCGCTTGCACCGCTTCCCCATTGAATTCCGGCAGCTTCAGTGCCCTGTCCGGTTAGAATTGTGCCGCCGGATACGATCCACTGATAGGTTGCTCCGGGCACAGGAGTGATCGTATAGAAAAATGTTTGACCGGCGCAGACTGCGACCGATCCGACGATTACAGGCTTTGGTCTTGGATTGACTATGACAAGTGCCGTATCAAGGAATGCACAATTACGATCATCGAGATATGAGACTGTATAGTGTGTTGTTACTGCCGGTGAAGCATTTGGTGTTCCGCTTGCATCGTTATCCAATCCGGCTCCCGGACTCCATTTAATTCCGTGCGCACCGGGAAGATTTAAGCGGACAGTGTCACCTTCGCAGATCGTTTCAAGCGGAGTAGTAACTGTTGGAAAGGTGAAAGGCACATTACCATCGGTAATAATATTATTCCAGATCCCGCCGCCTTTTTGTCCATCCGTTGCGCCGTATGTTGTTCCGGTACATGGCAAGGTAGGATCAGTGATAATTCCTGCAGCTCCTCCGTTCAAAACTGATGGCGGCACTGATGGACCTTTGATAATAACTGTTCCGCCAGATCCTCCGCCGCCCGGAGCAAAACACCAATCCTGTTTACTCTGATTATCTGCATTATTATTTCCTCCCTTACCGCCCTGCATTGAAAGTACGGGATTATTATTGATCGTATTAACATCTAAAACAATTGTTCCTCCTGCGCCGCCGCCGCCTGCGCCATCGGCTAATGCATCTTTCGCCGTATATCCATCTGCAATAATTTTTCCGCCGCCGCCGGAAAGTACATCGGCTCTGATAATGACGATTCCTCCGCCATTTCCTCCATCTGTTCCCTGCACATCATTTTGCTGACCGCCGCCGCCGCCGCCGCCAAAAAAGATCTTTTTTGCTGCGATGGTATAATCAATATTTCTTCCACCGACTCCACCATTCGGAATGCGGGTAAACCGGGAGGTTTGATCGCCACCTGTGCCACCGTTGCCGCCATTCGAACCGCCTCCGCCGCCGGCATTTTCCGTATTTCCGCCGCCGCCGCCATTTGCAAGCGCTCCTCGTGCGCTTTCATATCCGATGCTATATGCAGAAATACCTTCTCCTTTTTTTCCTGAAGAATCGGAAAACTCCGATGCATAATAATCTGTCTGATCCTGATATTGAGCGCCGATATTCCTTGTGCCGCCTCTGAAGCCTGCTCCGGAAACATCAATATGCGAATTCAATGTAACTGTTCCTGAAACTTCCATTACCACGATTCCGCCGCGCTGACCGTTCCAGGGAAGTGACTTCACCGTATCGGTGACGGTAACATTCGTATACTGCGGAACACGCACCAATTGCACTGCACCTTTCGGCGTATCGTAAAGCCTGACGATCTTATTTTTTAGTTTTACATATAATCCTTTAATAGATGCGATCTGAGCAAACTCATAATTTCCTGCATTTCCGTAACCGGTGATCGTACCGAATGCGGCTGTATTACTCAGATCAATTGATGCACCTTTCATTTGGATCAGAAGTACTCTATCACCGGGGGAAAATCCTGTGGCATCGGCGATAAGAAGTTCGTTCATACAGGTATCGATTTCCAGAACCTGTGAATATTTATTGATCACTCCGGAAATATTTTGGGCGCGAAGAATCGTACTTTGAAAAAAGT
This sequence comes from Ignavibacteriota bacterium, assembly GCA_025357895.1. Taxonomy (GTDB): domain Bacteria; phylum Bacteroidota; class Ignavibacteria; order Palsa-1295; family Palsa-1295; genus PALSA-1296. The sequence goes on along the minus strand of JANYLL010000256.1, from coordinate 2,129 downwards.
AAAAGAGGAAGAGTCCAAAACAACATGCAGCATACCGATGTATACGGATGCGAAATATGATCATATTTTTCAGCAAACTTTCTAATACCATTATTTTCTCTTTTGAGAAAATATATTCAGCTAACCTCTTGAAGTTTGGAGGGGGCTAGCTCACGTTCAAGGCAAAACTCGCTCAAATCATTTGGAAAATGCCATTTTAGAGTAAACGGCAGTTCAAATCACTATAAATATACGAAATAAAATAGTTCATACCATAATTTTTACGATTCCCGAGAGTTCAATGTTTTCTAAAAGAGATGGAAATAAGGACTGCTCCTTTGATGATTTCGACTCGTGCATCTTCTGCACTGATAATATTACTCAGCCCCTCGCGCTCACCGAAAACCATACGGGCATTTTTGAGAGGATAATATAAACCGGACGTGGTGACACCCTGTGCCTGCGGAAGCGGTGTAAGAGAAATGAGAGTCCCAACCGGAGAGTTAAATGAATACCAATGTTTTCCTTCAGTCAGGAAATGATGTTCATGCGTGGCATCATAGGCAGTCAGAGCATCGAAGCTATCGGTATAGCGAAGCATCACACTGAAATTTGTCAAAAGATGATCAGTCCGCTTGCCCTGAATACCCAGAACTTTAATAGTATTTCCAAGAGACTCAGAAAGAATAAATCGCAGTGCCTTTTCAAAATCGTTTGATTGCTGGTCCGGCTCTTCGAGAATGCGCGTACCCTTGCCTTCATATATTTTTCTAATATCCTTCGAAAGCGAATCCATATCTCCTATGATCACATCAAGCGGAATATTCTGTGCATGCGCATACTTTGCTGCGCCGTCAGTAGCAATAATGAATGATGCCGTTTTTACAAATTTCTCAAGGATTGCCTCTGAGGGTTCTTCGCCATCAAGAAGCAGCAATACGTATGTATTTTCATCCTTCATCCTTCAGCCTTCATCGTTGTTCATAGCCCTATCTGAATTGTTGCAAATCCATGCCTCGGCGCTGCAACAAAAAATCCTGTTCCGGTTTCAACATAGCTGGTATAGAATTTATTCAATAGATTATTCACTTCGATTCGCAGTTCTGCATACTGTAATCCGAGAATGCTCTTTTGCCGATAAGAAATGGCGGCATCAAGAACTCCGTATGCATCGTTACGGTAGTAATCGGAATTCACAAGATCACCATACATTGCTCCGATATATCTTCCTGTCAAACTTAAAGCAAAGCCATCAACAGGCTTTATTAGTAAACTTGCTCCTGCGATGATCGAAGGAAAACCGATCGGCACTTTGCCGACCACACTGACCGTATCGGAATATTGCAAGAATTCTTTTACCTCGTTATGACTTGCCGTAAAATTAAATTTTAATATTACCGAAGATCCGAATTCAAACGCGCCATCGAATATAATTCCGTAATGATCAACCCTTCCGGCATTTGCAATCTGTGGCGTCCCCCATTGATCAATTTTTCCGGTCTGAAGTAATTCTTCTGTAAATAAAATATAATAAGCAGATAATCCTCCGGAAAATAAAGTATTATCATCTAATAAATATTTACCAAGGTTTGTCCCGAATTGCATATCAATGAAATGCTCGGGTTCGATCTTCGGAGCGTTGAAATTAAACGAGCCATCACTATTCCTGAAGAAATTCGGCAGACTAAAAAATTGCGGGTTATAATAATCTTTCAATCGCGGCTCGCGCGTTGTGACACTTACATTCATAAAGCCGGTAAGGAAATCATTGAATGAAATTCCTACTCCCAACCGAGGATTAACAAAAAGAAGCGGCACATCGAATGTATAACTCGTCCACCCTCTCTGCGTCTGCCCACGAAAAGCCGCCGCAGAAGAATCAAGGAAGAACGGTTTTTCATCAAAGAATTTATATTCCTGACTGAGCAATTGCAAACCTGCTGAGGCAGTAAAAACATCATTAAAATCATATTTCTCCGAAACATCGACGGATAAAATATTTTTCCCGCCTTTATAATCATAGAAATGGAAGTCACCGGGAAGTCCCACTGGCAGCTTTTCCGCAGAAAGCAATTGCCCCCAATGATTCGATCTCTCTATACGAAGTTGACCTCCAAAAGTAAACGTACCATGTCCTTTGCTGTGAATAA